>NZ_JAYWCU010000149.1:0-37255 GCF_043780375.1 Emticicia sp.
TTAATGTTACTTCAATTCTAATGGAAAAACTGATAGTTTAGTTTTTTTGTTATACTAAAAATAAAAATAATGCAAGTATTAACCCGTAATTCGCATAATGATGTAATATCGTATAGATTGGCTTATTCAAATATGACAAATCGTGGCATTATTCCAAACTCAGATTTATTCAAAAACTCTTTAGCTCTCAATACATCTGTAAAATTAAGTAATAAACTACGCCTAAGTACAAATTTAGATTTCAGCAGAAACAATTCGAATAATAGACCTGCTGGTGAAAGAGGTTCTAATCCGTTACAATGGGCTTACGCAGTTTCTCCTCACATTAATATTCTTGATTTAAAAGATTATTGGGTTCAAGGACAAGAAGGGTTGCAACAAAAATCACAAGCAAAAGGCGATTATAACAACCCTTATTTCTTGGCTTATGAAGTGAATAATGCTTTTGAAAGAAATAGATTATTTGGGAATATTAAAGCCGACTGGCAAATAACTCCTGAGCTGAGCGTAATGGGTAGGTATGCATTAGATACTTACGGTGAAAAGAGAGAAACTAAAATAGCAAATAGTTATACAGCCGAACCTCGTGGAGCTTATGGCTTAATTAATCTCGGGCGTTATGAAAGAAATATTGATGTATTGGCTACTTACCATAAAAACATCCAAGACTTTTCTGTGTCAATTTCAGCGGGAGGAAACTCTCGAAATAATAAAAACTCAGATATAAGTAATGCCAGCAGAAATGGAACAGGTTTGATTATTCCAGGCTTATTTACACTTCAAAATATTGCTCCTGCCAATATTCAATATATTAGCAGTTTTTCTCGAAAAGTAGTCTATAGTGCTTATGGAATGGCAAACTTGGGCTACAAAGATATGGTTTTCTTAGACCTTACCGCCCGTAATGATTGGTCAAGTACTTTACCAGTCCAAAATCGTTCTTACTTTTACCCATCAGCATCATTAAGTTTATTGGTAAATGAACTGTTTTCTACCCCAACAAACAACCTCAATATGTTGAAAGTAAGAGCAGGTATTGCTCAGGTAGGTAACGATACGCAACCTTATAGTTTGATAAACACTTTGAGTAGTGGGGAAGCATGGGGCGGAGTTACTCGCTTATCTAAATCAGGAACAATTTTGCTGCCTGATTTAAAACCCGAAATATCTACCTCGTATGATATAGGAGTAGATTTAACAATGTTTAAAAATAAATTAAGATTTTCGGGAACATATTATGTTGTAGAAAACAGAAACCAAATCATTCCGACAAAACTGCCTTCATCAACTGGTTATAATTCTAAAAACATCAATGCAGGTTTGCTTGTCAGTAAAGGACTTGAACTTACATTAGGTGGTACACCTTACGAAAAAAACGGTTGGAAATTAGATATGACCGCCAATTTCTATAAAAATGCAACAACCATCAAAAAACTTTCTGAAGGACTGGGTTTTTACACTTTATGGACTGATGCCAAAGGTGGTGCTTGGACCTATGTTGGCGAAAAAATTGGCGACATATATGACTCAGAGTTAATTACCGTAAAAGACCCTGCTTCGCCATATTTCGGTTATCCGATATTAGACGAAGATGGTTCTTGGCAAAACCTTAGTGCCAGTAATTCTCGAAATAAGATTGGCAACTTTAATCCCAATTTTATACTTGGCTTGCAAACTTCACTTAGCTATAAGCGATTTAGTCTAAATTTAACTTTTGATTGGCGAAATGGCGGAGATTTTGTTTCTCAAACATACCGCTATTTTGAGTCAGATTTAAAATCACAACGTTTCTTAGATAATCTAATCAATCCAAATGGACTTACAGGAGATGCACTTCGCAACTATTTGGTAGCTAATCCAGACCAACTTATCAGAGTAAATGGAAATAGGTTTAATGTAGTGGGTGGGCCAACTGCCGAATACGGTGGTTATCCATTTGAATATGGTGGAAATACCTATCCTTATGGCGTCTTTAATCCGGGTGTAGTAGCCAAATACGATGCAGAAGGAAAAATTACAGGCTATACTGAAAATCTTGGTGGAACAGGTACTAAAATTATCCCTTATGGCGATAATTATCCTTGGAACTTTGCAAGAGCAGCTACTTTTGATGCGTCATTTATCAAACTCCGTGAAGTATCGTTTGCTTATGATCTTCCAAGTGCGTTTGCCAAAAAATTAGGTATGCAAAATGCCAATCTATCGGTTTATAGTCGCAATATTATGTTGTGGACTGCCGCTAAAATTGGAATCGATCCAGAAATGGCTTTCCAACCACAAGCAGGCGTACAAGCAGGAACACAATTCAAACAAGGCATAGAAAGATACAACGTAACCCCGTGGGTGATTCCTGTTGGATTTAAACTTGGTTTGACTTTTTAAAACTTTAAACTTTGAAATCATGAATATCAGTTATAAAAAAATCATTGCATTAGCCATTGTTTTTAGCTCTTTCTTCTCGTGCGAAGACCTAACAAAGGTAAATAATAATCCGAATGGCGTGCAGCCAGAGTTGGTTAATCCTAATTTAATAATGCCTACTATCTTGACCGAAACGGCAAGATTATATCTCAATTTGGGTTATCAAGATATTGCGGGCGTTGTGCAACATACCCAAAAAGATGCTTTTTCATCGGGGCATAACGACTACGATTGGGGCGGTAATCAAAGTTGGAGTTCGAACTATGATATTTTGAGAAACAATAGTCTATTTTATGACAGAGCGGTTGCACTTAATCTTGAATTTCATCAAGGTGTATCGTTGGTTATGAAAGCCTTTAATTTTGGACTAATTACCGATTTATGGGGAGATGCTCCTTATAGTAATGCCTTGAAAGGTGAAGCAGGCGGAATAACCAACATTCTTCCATCATTCGATAGTCAGGAAGCAATATATACGGGTATTTTAGCAGATTTAGAAAAAGCCAATACCTTATTATCTAAGCAAAAAAGCGATTATTCAAGTATTGTTGATAATGTAGATGTGTATTTCGGTGGAGACCCTGCAAAATGGAGAAAATTTGCTAATTCTTTAGCTCTACGTTATTATATGAGAATATCTGCCAAAAAACCAGATATTGCCAAAGCAGGTATTGAAAAAATCGTTGGAAACGCAACTCAATATCCTATTATTACTGCTAATACTGACGACGTAACAATGGCTTTTCCAGGAACAAGCGATGGAACGTCTTGGCCAGCAAATTCTGTGTATGATGTCAGTGGCAGTAATTATCGTCGTATCAAAATGGCAGCAACTTTAGTAAAAACTTTGCAAAGTGTCAATGACCCAAGACTGGGAATTTGGGCAAATAAAGTGGGAATTCCTTTAGTATTAGACGATAAACTCCCAATAGGCACTGACAAGATTGTAGATGGGAAAAGATATTTGTCTCCTGATAAAGTTGGGAAAGCCATCATTGATACCGACCCTGAATATGTAGGACTTCCTACGAGTTTTTCGGCATTACCTTCGGCTTATAACCTTAATCCAACTCCTGGGCAAACATCATTCAATCCTCATGTTTCTTACCTCAATAATATTTACAAACAAGCCAATGGCCCATTGTTAAAAGCCCGTTTGGTATCTGCAGCCGAAGTAAATTTTATATTAGCAGAAGCCTCATTAAAAGGGTGGGCTACTGGCGATGCAAAAACACGGTATGAAAATGGCATAAAAGCCTCTTTAACTACTTGGGGTGTAAGCAATGTATCTACTACTTATTTGGCAAACAAAGGCGTAGCTTATGATGGAACACTTAAACAAGTGATTGAGCAAAAATGGATTGCAAGCTGGACAGCTGCAACTGAAGCGTGGTTTGATTATAGAAGAACTGGACTTCCTGCTTTGAAAGCTGGCCCTGCGGCAAAAAGACAAGTATTACCTCTTAGGTTTTATTATATGCAAGATGAATTGAACATCAATAAAGTTAATGCAACAGCTGCATTAGATAAACTTGAAGTTACTAATTATTCGCAAGCAGATGCAAAAAATAGTCCTTGGTCGAAACCTTGGTTAATTCAAGGTACAGGTAAGCCTTGGTAAAATAACACAAAATCAACCCAGATGCTTGAATAAAAGTATCTGGGTTTTTCAATAATTAATAACTATTACAAGCTATCTAAAACGCTATTCCTTAGCAAATTAAGCTCTAAAGGCCCTTTCTCCTCACAACACACCGAAATACCAATTCACTGCTCCAACTATTGTTAAACATACAAAACAAATAGCTTAATTTTCTTCAAAAAAAAATTTAAATACAATAGTCCTTTCAACCAAACTTTTAGTATAGCTATTAGCATCAAACATCCTTTAACAAATTAAAACTATGATATTACGCTTTACTCTTCATCGAATGCTGCGGCGTTTATTAATTACAACCGTTGTAATAGGATTATGTTTTTCAGCAGTTTCGGCACAAACACGAACTGTTACGGGTAAAATCACTTCAAAAGAAGATGGTTCTGCTATGCCAGGTGTCAATGTAGTAATAAAAGGTTCACAGAAAGGCACAGGAAGCAATGCAACGGGCAATTATTCCATTGAAGTTAGTGGAAATAATCCTGTATTGATTTTTTCGTTTGTTGGATTTGAAGCACAAGAAGTGCAAGTAGGCACTCGAAGTATGGTTGATGTTTCGATGGTTTTAAGTGCCGAAACATTGAATGAAGTGGTCGTTACGGCTCTAGGAATAAAGCGTGAAGAAAAATCGCTTGGTTATTCGGTTGCAAAAGTTGAAGGCAAAGAATTGAACCGTGTTGCTCAAGAAAACGTGCTGAATGCAATGGCTGGAAAAATGGCAGGCGTAAGCATCAGTTCAACTGGTGGAACAGGCTCATCAGTGAGTATGATTATTAGAGGAGCTACTTCTTTGAGTAGCGACAATCAACCACTTTTTGTAGTTGATGGCGTGCCAATAGCCAATACACTCAATAATATCAGCCAAGTTGGAAACGATAACAGAGCTGACTTTGGCAACTCAATTTCGAACCTTAACCCCGATGATATTGAAAACGTTTCGATTCTGAAAGGACCGAGTGCAGCAGCATTGTATGGCTCACGTGCAGGAAATGGCGTGGTACTTATTACCACAAAAAACGGCTCGAAAGCAAAAAAAATGACTATTTCGGTCAATACAAGTACAGTTTTCGATAAACCATTTAAGTTTTTAAAATGGCAAACTAAATTTGGGCCAGGTCAATTTTCAGCAATTCCTGTTTCAATAACTGGCAATCCTCTTTCAAATGCCTTCGGAAAATTGATTCAAGAAGAAGTTGGTGCAACCTATGGTGCGGAATTAGACAAAGGATACTCAGAAGTGCAGTGGAATAGTCCACTTGATGCCAACGGAAAGCCAATTGCTATGCCTTTAGTTTCGCACCCAAACAATGTTAAGAATTTTGTTCAAACAGGTATTACTACTACCAATGGTATTTCGATTGCCAATAGCTCTGATACATATTCTTACCGTTTGTCGTACTCAAATATGAGGAATAAAGGCATTATTCCAAATGCAGATTTATTCAGAAATACTGTTAATTTGAATACTTCTATTAAAGTTAGCAATAAAATTAGGTTGAGCAATAGTTTAGATTTTAGCCGTTCAAATTCAAATAATCGTCCTTCAGGAAATCGTGGAACAAACCCTTTGCAGTGGGCTTATAATGTTTCGCCGCACATTGATATTCTTGATTTAAAAAATTATTGGATTCCCGGTCAAGAAGGCTTGCAGCAACGCACACAATCGAAAGGCGTTTACAATAACCCTTATTTCTTGGCAAATGAAGTAAATAATAGCTTTGTGAGAGATCGTATTTTCGGAAATATTAGAGCCGATTATCAGATAACGCCAGCATTTAGCTTGATGGGACGCTACTCTTTGGATACTTATAACGAAACCCGTGAGTTGAAAATAGCCAATAGCTATACCAACGACCCTCGTGGAGCTTACGGAATCATAAAACTTGCTAATTTTGAAAGTAATGCCGATTTCTTAGGAACTTACAAAAAGGACATCAGCAATTTCAGTCTTTCACTTTCGGTTGGTGGAAATGCACGTTATCAAAAAGGTTCAAATGTTACTACCGCCAGCAAAAGCGGGACTGGGCTAATTGTTCCTGGAGTTTTCAATATTCAAAACATTGCTCCTGCCAATCTTGATTATAATAGCACTTGGTTTCAACGAGCCATTTACAGTGTTTACGGTTTAGCCAATTTTGGTTTCAAAGACATGATTTTTTTGGACGTAACTGCTCGCAACGACTGGTCGAGCACACTTCCTGCTGCTAATCGCTCATATTTTTACCCTTCGGCATCATTGAGTTTATTGGTTAATGAAATGGTAAAACTTCCCAATCAGGTCAATATGCTGAAACTTAGAGGCGGTATTGCACAAGTTGGAAATGATGCCAATCCTTATCAATTACTCGGAACACTCGGAAATGCAGGTACTTGGGACGGAACCCAACGACTCTCGACACCGGGAACTTTACTTATTTCAGACTTAAAACCTGAAATCGTTACTTCGTATGAAGCTGGTATTGATTTAAATATGTTTAAAAACCGTCTTCGTTTTTCAGGAACATATTATATTGTTGAAAACCGAAATCAGATTTTAAGCACCAAACTTCCACCATCATCGGGCTATTCTTTGAAAAATGTAAACGCTGGGCTATTGGTTAGTAAAGGTTGGGAATTTTCGTTGGGCGGTACACCCATAAGTAATTCCAATTGGAAATGGGACATTAATGCAAATTTAACCCGAAACCGTACAACAATTAAAGAATTGTCGGACGACCTTCCATATTTTACACTTTGGCAAGATGCAAAAGGTGGGGCATGGACTTATGTTGGCGACCAAATCGGTGATATTTATGATGCGAAAATTGTGACCGTTGAAGACAAAGAATCACCTTATTTCGGTTATCCAATTTTGGATAAAACAGGAAAATGGCAATCGATTGATGCCATAAGAACAAAAAATAAGATTGGAAATTTCAATCCAAAATTTGTAATGGGTATGCAAACTTCTATTTCTTACAAAGGATTTAGTCTTAATATGTCATTCGATTGGAGAAATGGTGGTGATTTTGTTTCACAAACTTACCGTTATGGCGAAGAAGATGGTCGCTCCCAATTATTCTTAGACAAACTCATAAATCCAAATGGATTGACAGGCTCGGCACTTCGTGACTATTTGATAGCTAACCAAGAAAAATTAATCAAAATCACAGGAAATAATTTCCCATTGGTGGGTGGTCCAACGCCAGAATATGGCCCATATGGCTTCATTTATGGCCCTTATACTTTCCCTCACGGTGGCGTATTTATTCCTGGTGTAATTGCCACAGGGTTTGATGCACAAGGAAAACCAACAGGCTATAAGGAAAACTTAGGCGGTGCAGGAACAACTACATTACCATTTGCAGGAAGTACCGCATGGTCGTTTACAAGAGCTTTTACGTATGATGCTTCCTATTTAAAATTACGTGAAATTTCGATGGGTATGGATTTACCACAAAAATTAATGAAAAGATTAGGTATTCAAAGTGGGAATCTTTCGGTTTATAGCAGAAATTTTATTCTTTGGACAAAAGCCAAAATAAACATCGACCCAGAAACTGCTTTCCAATTAGAGTCAGGAGTGCAAGGTGGTGGTACTCAGTTTAAACAAGGAATCGAACGATACAACGTAACTCCTTGGGTTATTCCTGTTGGGGTGAAACTTGGTTTAACTTTTTAAGAAATTTTAAACGATAAAATTTTATGAAAAATAATAGATTCAAAATATTCAGTTTGGTGTTTTTCTTTTCTTGTAGTGTATTTTCTTGCAAAGATTTGACCGAACTAAACGCAAATCCAAATGGAGTAAATCCATTGACGGCTAATCCAAACTTGGTTTTATCAACTGTTTTGACCGAGGCAGGAAAAGTATTTGTTAACTTGGGCTACCAAGACATGGCAGGCGTGATGCAACATACCCAAAAAGATGGCTTTAGTAGCACCCATAATAGTTACGAATGGGGCGGTAGCCAAAGTTGGGCAACGCATTACGATATTCTCCGAAACAATCAATATGTATATGATCGTGCTGTTGAACTAAATCTCGAATTGCATCAAGGAATTACTTTAGTAATGAAATCAATGATGTTTGGACTCATCACCGACCTTTGGGGAGATGCTCCGTATTCGAGTGCATTGAAAGGAGCGGTTGGCGGAGCTACCAATACTTTTCCTTCTTACGATTCACAAGAAGCGATTTATACAGGAATCTTAGCCGATTTGGAAAAAGCAAATACGCTACTTTCAAAAAATGCAGTAGAATATACTGGTTCACCAGGAACTGCCGATGTTTATTATCAAGGAAATCCTGTTAAATGGAGAAAATTGGCAAACTCACTTGCATTACGCTACTATATGCGTATTTCAAGCAAAAAACCTGACGTTTCAAAAGCAGGAATTGAGAAAATTGTGGCAAATCCTACACAATTTCCTATCATTATGGCCATTGCTGATGATGCCGCCATGCCTTTTGCCGGAAACAGCAACGATGATTCTTGGCCTGCCAATGCCGTTTATGATGCAAGTGCAACCAATTATAGAAGGCTAAAAATGAGTGCAACGCTTGTCAATAAACTATTAGATTTGAAAGACCCACGCATTGGAATTTGGGCAAATAAGGTGCAAATCCCTTTGGTAATTGATGCCAATTTGCCCAAAGGTACCGACAAAATAGAAAATGGAAAGCGTTATTTATCGCCTGATAAAGTGCTTGGAAAAGACGTTAATACAAACCCCGACTACGTAGGGCTTCCGACAGCATTGATTGGCGGAGCTACCTATAATTTGAGTCCGACTGCCGAGCAATCGGCCAATAACCCACACGTTTCGTGGCTCAATGATATTTATAAACAAGCAAAAGGCCCATTGTTAAAATCAAGACTAATGTCGGCAGCCGAAGTGCGTTTTATATTAGCAGAAGCAGCCTTGAAAGGTTGGACAGTTGGCGATGCAAAAACGCATTACGATGCAGGTGTAAAAGCCTCGTTAGATACATGGGGAGTAACGAGTAGCTACGCAAATTATATTGCAGGTAAAGACGTAGTTTATAATGGTACACAAAAACAAATTATTGAACAAAAATGGATTTCGAGCTGGACCGCCGCCGCCGAAGCATGGTTTGATTATAGACGTACCGGTTTTCCTGAGCTAACAACTGGCCCTGCGTCTGTAAGAAAAGTACTACCTGTTCGTTTTTTTTATATGCTCGATGAGCGTAATTTGAACAAAACAAACGCTGAGGCTGCCATGGGTAAGCTCGAAACTACCACTTATTCAGAAGCGGATGGTAAAAATAGTCCTTGGTCGAAACCTTGGGTACTGCAAGGCACTGGTAAGCCTTGGTAAGATAGCTTTTATTAGACTTCCTGCGAAAGTATTTTAAGTCGAAAAACACCATCTTTTCGGCTACTAATTGAGCAAATTTTTCAACCGTAGCGGTGCAATGGAATTCCATTCGGGCTTCAAAATTTCCTCGATTTTCGCTTGAAAATCTACTATTTTTCAATCATAAAACACTTTCGCAGGAAGTCTATTAAAAACGGATATTTATTGCTAAATATCCATTTTTCTACCTAACCCACTTATTGTAACATGAAAAGTAGAATAATTTTATTATTTACACTAATAACTTTCACATTATCAATTAGTTATGCTCAAACCTTAAAAGTTGGAGCAGCCATTAGAGTTATTACTCCTGATCCGTTGTTACCTATTTCGGGCGGAATTGGCACACCTAAAGCGGTAAATGAGAAAAAAGGAGATTTATTTGCCCGTGCCATGGTTTTTGAGCAAGGAAATACTCGCATTGCTATTGTCAATGTTGATAATTTAGGTTGGTCTTCAATTCTTGGCAATAAATCACGTGCATTAATAAAAGGAATTCCTCCCGAAAATATCCTCATAGGTTCAACACACACCCATAGTGCTCCCGATGCTTATGGTTTTCCTGATATGTCAGGCAAATCTTTTGCAGATTTGAATTATTTAGACTGGTGCGTCAAACAAATTGCTGATGCTGTAAATGAGGCCATTACAAAATTAGAACCCGCTTCATTAAAAATTGCAGTTGATGAGGCAAAAGGAAAAATTGCCTATAATTATTATGCTCCACAATTATATGACCCTCGTTGTGGTGTAATTCAAGCACTTGCTACAACTGGTATCAATAAAGGAAAACCAATTGCAACTTTAGTCAATTATGCTATTCATCCAGAAGTATTGGGCTCAGGAAGAGGGATTTTGAGTCCAGACCTTTGTGGGCCATTGTACGACCGCATTGAGTCTAAAGTTGGTGGAATTGCACTTTTCATGAATGGAGCCCAAGGCGGAATGGTAACAGCCGATACTCGACTCGAATTGGGCAAAGAAGGAATGGGTGGAAAAGAAGATAATACATGGAATGAATGTATCAGAATTGGAGAATTATTGGCGGACGAAGCCCTAAGAATTATCGAAAAAGCCCCAATTCTTGAAAATCCTCCTATTTATTGTACTTCACGAAACATTGAGTTTCCAATTGACTCTGAAATTATGAGGTATATTCTGAAAAAATCACCTTTGAAATATGAGTTCAAAAAAGAAAATTATGTTTCAACCCAACTCAATCTTTTGAATATTGGACCCGCTCAAATTCTAACAATTCCTGGGGAGGCTTTACCTAATATTGGGTATTATGTAAAACGTAATATGCCAACAAAATTTCCTTTTTTGTTTGGTCTAACCAACGACGCTTTTGGCTATATGCTAACAAAAGTAGATTTCAATAGTTTCAAAAAATATGAGTATATCAGTCGAACAGGCTTAGGAGAAATGACTGCTGAAATTTACATGGAACAAGCTCTCAAATTAGTCAAAGAAAGTCCAAAACCTCAATAACAAGTAAGATTTTAGAATACTCGCTGCGATTACGACTTACGAGCAATAATCTATTAGTAATCAAGTATTTATAAAAAACAATAATCTTAGAAAAGTGTCGCAATCAACTTCAATTATCAAAACTAAAAAAACAAAATCTATGAAAAGCAGCTTCTTTAAACTGTCTGTACTTTGTACCATTTTTTTTCACATATTTGCCTTTTCACATGCTCAAAAGGCAGTTATAACTCCCGAAACAGCACTAAAAAGTTATATTACAAATGGTGATAAGACTTATAATTGGGAGCTAAAAGACTCGCTAACAATTGGCAATGTTACTGCTTATAATTTACTATTGACTTCCCAAAAATGGAGAAAATATACTTGGCGACATCAATTAACTATTTTTGTTCCAAAAATTAAGCAATACGACGGAGCTTTATTGTTTATTACGGGTGGTTCTAACAAAGAAGAACAACCGAATTGGAGTAAATCTGATGGTTTGTGGCCTTCGTTAGCTGGTGCAGCCGAAAAAAACAAAGCAATAGTGGCTTTGATTAAACAAGCACCTAATCAACCTCTTTATGGAGATTTAACCGAAGATGAACTTATTTCTTATACCCTTCATCGGTTCAAAAAAGATAAAGATTATAGTTGGCCTTTACTTTTTCCGATGGTGAAAAGTGCAGTTAGAGCGATGGATGCCGTCCAAGAATTTACTAAACAAAAACTCAAATATGATGTTAATAATTTTGTAATTTCGGGAGCATCGAAACGTGGTTGGACAACTTGGCTTTCAGCCGCTATAGACGACAAACGTGTAAAAGCCATTGGTCCAATGGTAATTGATATGCTAAATATGCCTGCTACACTCAATTATCAGTACACAACTTACGGAGAATACAGCATTCAGATTGAAGATTATGTAAAATTAGGCATTCCACAAGGCACTGATACTGAAGATGGAAAAGCCCTTACCGCCATGATAGACCCTTATTCTTATCGCAGTAAACTTACTATTCCGAAAATTATTTTTATTGGCACAAACGACGAATATTGGACTGTTGATGCTATAAAGCATTATTATGACCAAATTCCTGGAAAAAACATGATTCATTATGTGCCAAACGCTGGACATAATTTGGCTGGTGGAAAACAAGCATTTGAAGCTTTGAGTGCTTTTTTCGGAACAACAATAATGAACAAAGAATACCCGGTTTGCACTTGGAATATGGTTGACACAAAAATCACTGCTGACTTAACGGTCAATGCAAATACCAACTATTTAGTAGAAGCTACATTTTGGTACACAACTTCATCGGACAGAGATTTTAGAAATAATTTATGGTTAAGTAGAAACATAAAACTTAAAGATTTACCCCAAATTAAGGTTTCACAAGTTTATCCGTCAAAAGGCTATCAAGCATTTTATGTGGACTTAAAATACAAAGACCCAAACGGTGGCACATATACTATCAGTACAAGAGTATTTACTACCGATACGGCAAAAGTGCTATAATGTAGTACATTTCAGGTATTATGAGCATATTTTGATTAGATTATTAACCTAAATTTAACAATGTTAAGCTCACGACCTGAATATTTAATGGATAAACTAATCAAAAATAAACTCACCAAAGATGAGCTTGAAGAGTTATTGGCTGGAATTGGAGAAAATGAAATGTCGAGCGATTATTCAATAATTCTTGAACGTTACTTTAAGCAATTATTAGGCGAAAATTCTATAAAAAAAGACCTATTCTAATGAAATTTACAATAAAATTTACACACTTTTTACTATTCAGCCTCCTATTCTTGGGAATATTTTCTTGTAAAACTTCCTCTTTTTCTAATAAAAATAGTTCTGATACAAAAATTGATTCAAGCACTTTATTAAAAACAAAATACCACCTTGGAGTTTCGGCACATCGTGGTAATTCTAAAATTGCTCCAGAAAATACACTTGCAACCTTCCAAACAGTTTTGGATATTGGCGTTGATTATATCGAAATTGATGTACGCACAAGTAAAGATGGGCAATTGGTTATTTTACACGATGGAAACCTCAACCGAACAACAAATGGAGTAGGTGCAATGAAAAATTTCACTTTGACAGAACTCAGAATATTATCGGCAGGAAAAGGATTTGGAGAGATATTTCAGAACGAAAAAATCCCTACGCTTGAAGAAACAATTTTGCTAATTTCGAGATGGAATTCCAAGCATAAAAGAAAAACTAACTTATATGTTGATTGCAAAGATGTGCAACCTAAGCCATTAATTGAGCAACTTTCTGCCCATAAAATGCTTGAAAATTCGGTTTTTTATGGCTCTGACGATTTCCTGCTTTCTTTGAAAAACCTTTATCCAAAAGCAAAACTTTTACCTTCACTTGATAGTTCAAAAGAGTTAAATGCTAAAGCCGAAAAGTTAAAACCTTATGCTTTTGATGTACGTTGGACGATCCTTAATGACTCTTTAGTAAATGCTATTCATCAACAAAAAATCAAGGTTTTTTCTGATGTTTTAGGTTTCACTGACACACCTCAAAATTATCAAAAAGCTGTAAAAATGGGTATTGATGTTATTCAAACCGACAATGTAAGAAAGGTTTATCAAACGCTTTTGAATGAAAAATAGCTTATTTCAAGCCATCCAAAACAAACAAAAACTCACAAGTATTGACCAGAGTATGTACTAAAGCAGCATAAAATACATTCTTTGTTTTGAGGTAAGTGTAGCCGTAAGCCCAACCCGCCACACTTGCCAAGCCCACAAAAATAATAGAACCTGCATGGTAATGAACTAAGCCAAAAAATATACTGGTTATGGCCAATGCTGTATATACGCCATAAACGCTCACTTGCTTTTTCTCGATGAAATAAGCCGATAAAAATAATAAAATGGTAATAATACTCGGAAACCAAAAGAGTTCTTTGTTGAGAGAATAGCCAGTAATCAATGCCAACAGCAAAAACAAGACAAATCCTACAATCCAATATTTTTGCCAATTTCCATGTTGACCAATCTTCTTTGCCAACATATTTTGAATCAAACCTCTGAAAAATAGTTCTTCAAACAAAGCTGTACCGATAAATACTCTAATCAATTCTTTTACAGCAGAAGGAATACCATTTATTGAGAAAGATTCAAATGGATTTGGAGAAATAAATCCAAAAATGAAGCCTACAATGTAAACAAATCCAAGAAAAGAAAGCCACGAAAAAATGGCAATTCCGAGAAATTTTAGATTGAAAACTGGGTAAAACCCTATGTCTTGTATTTTTCTGACAATACCAAAAGCATAGACTGTAGCGAGTATAATTACGATTTTATAAATCGAACCAAAACCAGAACCTTTATAAGGAAGACTTGTATTGCCCTCGAAAGAAATAATGGTAGCAGGAATAAGAAAAAGCAACAATACAACGAAATCGGACCAAACAATTTTTGTTTTTTTGAAAGCAAGAAAGGTCAAAACTGGAAATAATAAAAGAAATACAAACAAACCTGCCGAACCTTCAAAAGGAGTATTTCCATAAATAAGCAAGTATGAAAACAAGATGATTATCAGAAAAACAGGGAAAAGTAAGACTTTTTCGTTGCCCAAATGCACAAATTCTCGCATTTGCTTACTAATATCTGGCTGTCCTATATTGAAAATTAAAAAATAAATGATGACAAAATAAGGAGAAGCAATCAGCAAATCAGTAGTTGATGATTTCCAATTAAAGTAAAGAAAAAGCATGAAAAAGATAATTGTCAAAGCACCGCCCAATAGTGAATGTCGTGAAAGAGTTTTCATAGAATGGAGTTGTTTAATTCAGTTTTTACGGCATCATTATTAAATCTCTTCTGAGCTCCTTTGAGATTATCATGCGAATTGATAAGTATAAATGCTAAAATAGCTATTACAATTATCACTCCTGTCATATTTAGAGACCACTTTTTAAGAGAAATGCTATAATCATAAAATTCAGGTTTAGTTATTCTGATAACGAAAATAACCACTAATAAATTGAGTATGTATAAATACTGCTCAATGAGGTAAGTACTCAAAAATGCACCTGTGATAAGCAAACTAAAAACGATATAAAGTCCTAAATGCCCTATGAAAAAAGTAAAAATTTTAGAAAAACTATATGAAACAACATCCGATTGTTTGATAAAAAACTTCAATAACCAAACTATACACATCAATATCATCAAAAATAAAGAAAACCACTGAACTACCTCAAAAATTGGACTTCCTTCACTAACATTCAATTTGCTTATTATTTCAGTTATTCGTTTTATTTCAAAAGTTTGTTGCCAAACAATAAGCGGAATCACCAAAACAAGCATTAATAATGGGAATAACTGACTATTTTTGGATTGCAAATTTTCTGAAACCTCCCATTTTGAAGTAAGTGTTCCATAAGCCATTCCCAAACCTCCAAAAAAGCCCAAAGAGTATTCCATTACATTCCAAAAATTGAAATGAATTTCGGAAACCTTCCCCAAAACTTGCAAAAAATCACCAAATGCGAAACCAAATCCGCCACCTAAACCTGAAAAAATAGCTACTCTTAAAGCAGAATAATGCTTATTTCGCACCAGATTCCAAGTAAGTGCTGCCGCCATTCCGAGGCAAACTGCCCAAACTTCAGAGCGTGGCGGAGTCATTAACCATCCAAATTGTTCAATCAAAAAGTAATAAAAAATCAAGCCACCAACTACCATTTCCATAATCAAACTATGCCATTTTATGGGATTTTTGGTAGTATTTGTCAATGAAATTCCAAAAAGTCCGCCACCAATAAAACCATATAAACCACCAATGACAAACAACATCAGCAAACCATAATAGACGTTTACGAAATCAGAAGCCTTTCCATACCCAACAACCAGTCCGTAACTCATAATGCCACCTATTCCCCAGCCCAAAGCTCCTGCTAAAGTTATATTAAATGCATTGGCAAACCAATCGGCTCTTTTGGCGACCAATAAAACGCTCAATGCTCCAATTGCACCTGCCCAAGCCGCCCCTTGTTCGTGTCCGAATTTCCCTCTAATTGCCCATGCCGTCCCCAATGACATTCCTACCATGATCATGCTTAAAAATAGTTGTTTATTTTTCATTCAAATTTGTAGACGAATTTCAATTCACTAATTTATATTTGACATATTACTTGGATTGCTTTTAGAAAGGCTACTATTTACCAAAAAAATTATCTTTCAAGTAGTCAGTTGCTTTGGTTTTGAAGTATTGTTAGAAGTAATTTTGAAATTCAATTAATATGAACAAAGTTTTATCCATTTTTATTAGCCTGATAATCAGCCTATTACTATTTAATTGCACTTCAAAAATAAAAATTGAGGAGCAAGTTTTGAATCAAAATTGGCTAATTGCCTCTGCAAAAAACATCAATGCTGATGCAAAAACGATTTCGTCAGAAACCATCAATCTTGATAAATGGACAAAAACTTCAGTGCCAACAACGGTCTTAGGTGCTTTGGTTGATGCGGGTGTTTATAAAGACCCTTTTATGGGAAATAATTTAGAGAAAATTCCGAGAAAACCTTTTGAAGACAGTTGGTGGTTTAGAAATAGCTTTGATATCGAAGATTTTGATGAGGCAAAAGAACATCTCAGTTTGCTGATTGATGGTGTAAATTATCGAGCAAATTTTTGGCTAAATGGTAAACAAATAGCTTCTCAAGACACAATTTTTGGTGCCTTTCGACAATTTGAATTGGACATTACAAATACTGCAAAAAATGGCAAAAATACTGTTTTGGTAGAAGTTTTTTCACCAAAAGTAAGAGACTTTTACATGGGTTTTGTTGATTGGGCTCCAACCCCACCCGACCACTATATGGGAATTTACAGAGAAATTCGACTAAAAAGGTCTGGAAAAGTATCAATGAATGCCAGTTTTGTCGCCCCTGATGTCGATGTGAAAGATTTATCAAAAGCGACATTAACTATCAGTGCCGAACTTACCAATCATGGCAATGAAGCAAAAACCGTCGAAGTTGTTGGACACATACAGGATATTGAGTTTTCCAAGCAATTTACACTTCGAGCTCATCAAAAAACTGAAGTTAAATTTTCACCATCAGAATTTAAGCAGCTAAATATCAAAAATCCACGTTTATGGTGGTCAAATGGGCTGGGTGAACCCAATTTATATACGCTTAATTTAGAAGTTAGAGAAAACGGGATTGTGCAAGACAAGCAAACAAGCAAGTTTGGTATTAGAAAAATAGAAACTTACTTAAATGCAAAAAATGTAAGAGGATATAAACTTAATGGACGAGAGGTTTTGATAAAAAGTGCGGGCTGGGTTGATGACCTTTTCTTGCGTTATATGCCCGAAAAAGATGCTGCTCAGATTCGGTATGTTAAGGAAATGAATCTAAACTCACTCCGTTTTGAGGGAGTTTGGGGCAATAATCAGCATATTTATGATCTTTGCGATGAAAATGGAATATTGCTCATGGTTGGTTGGAGTTGTCAATGGGAGTGGCCCGATTATTTAGGTCAAGAATTCAAAATGAAGCCAGGTGATGAGAATTTACCAATCAATGTTGGCGTAAATTTGTATGCAGTAAAACTCACAACATCAGAAGAAACACTTCTTTCGGACTACTTTAGAGACCAAGTAAAATGGCTAAGAAACCATCCAAGTATTTTTACTTGGGCGAGTGGAAGTGATGCCATGCCAAAAGCATCGCTCGAAAAACAATATTTAGAAACACTTCAAAAATATGACCCAACTCGACCATTTTTAGTCTCTTCGGGCGAGTTTGAAAGTACGCTTACTGGCAAATCAGGAATGAAAATGAATGGGCCTTATGAATATGTGCCACCTGTATATTGGTTTGAAGATAAAAAATTGGGTGGAGCTTTTGGCTTTAATTCTGAAACTGGACCAGGCCCGCAAATTCCGCCCATTGAAAGCATAAAAAAAATGATTTCTGCTGCCGAACTTTGGCCTCCCGATAATAAAATCTGGAATTACCATTCTGGTCGAAAAGATTTCAATACATTGGGCATTTATTTGAAAGCTTTAAATAATAAATACGGTACGGCAAAAGATTTAGAAGATTTGGCTTTTAAAGCCCAATTGATGAATTATGAGGCAATAAGACCCATGTTTGAGGCACATGTAATTAACAGACCTACAACAACTGGCGTGGTTCAATGGATGCTAAACTCGCCTTGGCCAGATTTTTATTGGCAATTATTCGACTACTATTTGATGCCTACTGGTGCTTATTACGGCACTAAAAAAGCAGCAAATCCAGTCAATATCATCTATAATTATTTTGATAATTCGATTCATTTGAGCAATGATACTCGTAAAAATTTGAAGGACGTTAAAGTAGAAATCAAACTACTCGACCAAAATTCAAAAGTAGTTTTTGAGAAAAAAATGAGTGTAGATTTAAAAGAAAACTCTACCAATGAATGCTTAAAAATGGCACAATTGAAGGGTAATCACCAAGTGTATTTCTTAGATTTAAAGCTTAAAAATGCTTCGGGCGAAATTATTGCTGACAATTTTTATTGGCTATCAACTTATAAAGACCAATTGGACTGGTCGAAGTATTTTTGGTTTTATACGCCTCAAAAACAATATGCTGATTTTACGCCACTCAATGATTTACCAAAGACAACTATAAAAGCTGAAAAAGTGGTAAAATCAACAGAACTAGAGTATGAAATCAGCTTGAAACTAAGCAATCCTTCTGATAAAATGGTGTTTTTTCTTGAAACTGAATTAGCCAATGCAAAGACTGATGCTGCTATTTTACCTGTTTTTTGGTCAGATAATTATGTTTCTCTTTTACCTCACGAAACTAAAATATTACTAGTGAAATGTTACAAAAAAGATGCTGATAATAAAGAACCAATCATTAGAATTAAAGGTTATAATCTTTCGGAAAAAATGAAACTATAAAAGCTTTTAGTGCGACTTCTCCGAAGTCTATATTTATCAATACTTTTTTTAATACTTCTAAGCCAAAAACTGATTCCGATACTCGATTGGCGTACAGCCTTTAATTTGCTTGAATTGGCGAGCAATATTCTTGCTATCAGTCAAGCCCATATCAAGTGCAATTTCAAATACAGTTAAATCCGTTTCCAAGAGTTTTTGACTCAGTTTTTCGATACGAAGATTAAAGATGTATTTATAAATCGGATAGCCAGTTATATTTAAAAAACGCTTTTCTAATGCTCTTCGTGAAAGCGGAACTTGCTTCACGACATCATTTACTTGCAGATTTTTGTCGATGTTTTGATGTATAAATTTCAGCGAAGTAGCTATAAAACCATCATTTGTGGCATAAATATCGGTTGATTGCCTTGTAATGACTTGAGTTGGTCTTACAACAATATCATAAAACTCGGCAGTGCCACTTTTAATCATTTCGTGCAGTAATTTAGCGGCATCATAGCCACCTTTCTCGGCATCTTGACCAATACTTGACAAGGGTGGGTCAGAAAATTCACAAACCATTTCGTCGTTATCAACGCCTAAAACGGCAACTTCTTCAGGAATTCTTATTTTGGAATGACGACAAGCCTCCGTGATGTGTTGCCCTTGATTGTCGTCGCAAGCCATCAAAGCGATTGGCTTGGGCAAAGATTTGAGCCATTGGCTCAACGAACTTGGTTTATAATACCAAATTTCGGAAGAACGAGCCATTGCATGTTCAAAGTAATGAACTTTATGCCCAGCTTTAGCTATTCTTTCTTCAAAACCCTCTGCCCTTTCTCTCGACCAAACAATATCTTTAAAACCATAAAACGCAAAGTTTTTAAAGCCCTTCTTCAAAAAATAATCTGCTCCCATCTCACCAGCTTCTTTATGAGCTCCAGTTATATTCGGAACTTCCTTGAATCGTTCTTTGAAATCTTGAGCAATCACAGGAATTCCGGCGGCTATAAACTTTTCGATATCGGGGTCGTTATAAAGTTGCCCAATAATACCATCTGCTCCCCATTCCAATGCCCATTCTAAAATGCCGTCCAAACCAATGGTTTCTCTTTGAAAAAGAGGCATTCGACAGAATATCCATGGGCCATGTTCTTTTGAATATTTGGCAATTCCTTTCAAAAGAGCTTTGCTGTATTCTTCAGCAAAGTCAATCAGTAAGATAATTTTATACATGTTTGGTTGATATTATTAGTCAGCAGTTTTTGGTTGGTAGCCAATTATCAGAAAAATACTTGGTTAGAAAAAACACATTTTCTTATTATAATAACTCTTTCCAACTTTTTATGGTAGAATTTGTTACCAATGGTTTTGCCCAAATTCCGATGCTCAATATGTAACCTAAAGTTATCAATAAAAATAACATTGCCAAACGAAGTCCGAATATTTCGCCCAAACCGCCAATAATCAAAGGCACAAATGCTCCACCTGCGATGCCTGTACATAATATTCCTGAAAAAGTTCCGTGATGATTTTTTACAGAATTGAGTGCCAATGAAACAATAATTGACCACATGACCGAAGCAAAAAAGCCTGTCAATGGGAAAGCAACCAAAGCCACCTGCAAAGAGCCAAATAATCCGATTAATAAACAGATAATTGCTCCAACTGTAAACAAAATCAGTACTCGACGACTATCAAATATTTTTAACAGAATAAGCCCTAAAAAACAACCGATTGTCAACAAACCCCAAAAATAAGATATTACCGAAGCTCCAACTGTTGCTGGGTCAACGCCATGATAAACTTGTAAGAATTTTGATGTCCAATTGGCAATGCCTTGTTCTGTTCCAACATAAGAAAAGATTCCAAGAAAAAACAAAAGTACATATTTGTTTTTCAGCAGCTCTCTGAAAGATTTATCCGTGTCGATGCGTTCATCTTCTTTAAGCTTTACTTCAGGAAATTTCACCATTTTTATTATCAAAACCATTAACAAAGCAACCAATGCAAACACCCAATAAAGCGAAACCCATTTCAGGGTCTGAGGCACAATTCTGTTCATAATTTCTATAACAAAATTGGGTGTTTTTCCAGAATGAACATTTATTACGAAATAACTGTACAGCATAGGACTTAAAAAAGATGCTCCACCAAAGAAAAGTTGTGCTAAAACCGAGTTGAAAGCAAAGTTTATATCTCCGCCAGCTACTCGCAATAATGGGTTAATAACCACTTGCAACATTGCCATGCCAATTCCGATGATAAACAAAGAAAGTAAAGCCACAGTAAAAGTAGGCACCAATGCAAAGAGCAATGCTCCTATAAAAGCCAATAAAAATGCTAATAGAAGGATTCGTTTTTCACGGTATTTTTCGACCAAAACCCCTGCTGGAATTGACGCAACACCGTAAGAGACAAAGAAAGCAAATGGCAAAAAACCAGCCAGACCAATGCTTAAATCAAAACTATTGAGAATATCAGGAATTATTGGGCCGAGAATATTACTAAGAAAAGAAATAACAAAAAAAATAAAAAAGATAAGGATAACTATAAAAGTATTTCTTTTCATAAATAGTTTGTAGTAAAGTTTTATATCTTATGAATTCAATGCGGCTGCTCCTAAAATCGCAATGTTTTTATTTTTAGATTGGAAGATTTTAAGGCGTTTCAATGATTCAGGAAATGCAAAATCGTTTAAAGACTCAAAAACTGTATCTTTAAAATATGGATAAGCATTACTTATCGACCCACCTAAAATAATAACTTCTGGGTCGTAAACATACATTATTGCTTTGATAACTGCTCCTAAATGTCTGCCAAATTCAGCCCATATATCGAGTGCTTTAGAATTTCCATCTATTGCCGCTTCATTGTTGGCTAAAGCACTGACGCCAAATTGTGTTTCAAAAAAACTATTACTGACGTAATATTCAAAATTTTTGTCTAAATACGGCAAAAGTCCAATTTCCCCTGCACCGCAATTATGCCCCACGTACAATTGCTCATTGATGATAATTCCTGCACCCAAACCTGTGCCTATTGTTATACCAACCACCGAATGAAAACCTTTCGCCAAACCAAAACGATGTTCGCCAAGCGTAAAGCAATTGACATCATTATTGACAAATGTTGGCAATTTAAACTCCTTTTCCAAAATATCTTTCAATGCTACTTCTTTCCACGATTCAATATTCGTTACATTATATACAATCCCTTTGGCAGTATCAACTACCGAAGGTACGCCAATTCCAATTCCTTGTATCGAATACGAAATAAGTGGTCTGATAAGCTCAATTAGTTGGTCTATGGTAGAGGATAAAGATTCTTTTTGTTGTAGGAAAGTCGTATTTTGCTTGGTTATCAAACCATTTAGTTCGATACCAGCCCTAATTTTAGTCCCACCCAAGTCAACCCCAATATTCATAAAAAAAATTTTATTTTCATCGAAAACTGTTTAGAGGTTGTTTAAGTTTTTTTTTGCTGGTAATAAATGATACTTTTTTGACTCAATCAAGCTTAAAAAAGTGAAATTTTGCGAGCAAAATGAGCCTTTTTTGAACGAAGAGTAAGTTAAAAAGGTGCATTTTAAGCCCAAATCAAAATACTTAAACAACCTCTTTGGCAAACTGATGAAAGTTTTATAATGATATAAACTTTTTATTTAATTGTTAATACTTATTATAATCCTAAAAATACCATTGAGTGTTTAAGTATTTTTTGATTTGGGGGAAAACTCTTTGAGAAATTAGATTTAAGACGTACCTATTCATTGATAAAGCCTTTTTTAATATAAGTGACTAAATGGATTTCAACCAAAGTCTATTTTGTGGTTGACTTATCAAGTTTTATATTTAGTCAGCCTACTCGTTGGAATATTCAAGCAATTACAGACTGTGAACTTTATGTGCTTGACCGTAAAACTATCAACAAATCGGACAAGTGATTCCGAATTGGGCAAACTTAAAAAAGCTTTTCATTGCCAAATGCTTCATAGTTTTAGAAAATTGACTTGTTACTCACCCCATGCAAAACTGGCTTGAACTACTAAAAACAGCTTGTGATAAATATGTCGCAAGTTTTACCTTAAAAGATAAAATGTACTTTCTCACAAAGTATTTCTTAATTTTGAGCCATGGTTTTTCGTAAGAATAGTTATTACTTACATCTTTACAATCACTTATATAACAATAAAACACAAATCATGGAAGTAAAAGACAGTAACGGAACATTGCTAAACGAAGGAGATACAGTACATATTATTAAAGATTTAAAGGTAAAAGGTAGCTCAAACGTACTAAAAAGAGGCACTGTTTTAAAGAACATTCGTCTGACTGATAACGAAGAAGAAATTGAAGGACGTGTAGAAAAAACTATGATGGTTTTGAAAACTTGTTTTTTGAAGAAGGGCTGAAGAATTTTCACAACTACTCAAAGGTTTAGATATTGTGGGAAGTTAACCAGTCAGCCAATAAATCGAGTAAAAACCCCTATTGATTATAGTATTTCAACGCTATGAACAAAATATTTAATGCAGTAATTTTGTGCCAAGAAAATAGCCATGAAATATGTATCATGTACCAAAAACTGGCTCTATTGGGTCAGTTTTTTTGCAACTGTAACGATGTTTAAATACATCGATTTGAAAATTCATTAGTATAGGGTTAGTTAAACACATAGCACACCTCTATTTTAGGGAGTGTGCTATATTTTTGATTCTACCAATTATAGGCTTACTTTTGCTATCAAAAAGTATTATTTTTATGCAATCGAAAGTCAAAGCGACATCATCTGAGAATCTTGAAACTACCGAAAAAAATGGTCTTCATTCTCGCAATCCACACCGATTTCGCTATGATTTCAAGCAATTAATTGCTTCTTGCCACGACTTATCTCCTTTTGTTTCAATCAATCAATATAAAAGCGAAACGATTGACTTTGCAAACCCCGAAGCCGTAAAAATGCTCAATAGAGCCATATTAAAGCATTATTATAAGATTTCTTTTTGGGATATTCCACAAAATTATCTTTGCCCGCCCATTCCTGGAAGAGCCGATTACATTCATTATGTTGCTGATTTATTAGCTTCATGCAATAACGAAATTATCCCACAGGGCAAATCAATTAAAGTGCTTGACATTGGCATTGGTGCAAATTGCGTATATCCAATTATTGGAACCCAAACTTATGGTTGGAATTTTGTCGGTTCAGATATTGACTCAATCGCTATCAAATCTGCCAAAAAAATTGTTTCAGTCAATGCTTCGCTCGAAGGAAAAATCGACTGTCGCTTACAAACCACTTCTTCAAATATTTTCAAAGGAATCATCATGCCTGACGAAGTTTTCGATGTTTCCATTTGTAACCCACCTTTTCATTCATCTTTAGAAGAAGCGACCGCAGGAACGCAACGAAAACTGAAAAATTTAGGAATAAAAGAAAAAACCAAATTGAATTTTGGTGGACAAAATACTGAACTTTGGTGCAAAGGTGGCGAAGAAACGTTTGTCCGAAATATGATTAATGAAAGTACCGAAATACCTACAAAATGCTTTTGGTTTACGAGTCTTATTTCTAAAAAAGAGCATTTACCAAGCATTTATCATGCACTTAGACAAGTAAAAACGCTCGAAGTTCGCACCATAGAAATGAAACAAGGACAAAAAGTAAGTAGAATTGTCGCTTGGACATTCTTGAACAAAACACAACAAAAAGAATGGCAATTGAAGTATTGGTAACCTTAAAACTTAATTTTTAAAAAGAAAAATCAAGTTTTGTTTTTTTTAACTAATTCTATATCGTAATATTGCAATATAAAAATATTAATTCTTATGGGAGTAACAAAAACAGATCTTTTCACCGAAAACCAAAATGAAATTGCAACACTTGCCAAAGCCATTGCACACCCTGCAAGGGTGGCTATTATTGAGTATTTATTGAAAGTAAATGCCTGCATTTGTAACGACATTGTGAACGAATTACCCTTAGCACAACCAACCATTTCTCAGCATTTGAAAGAGCTAAAAAATGCAGGAATCATCAAAGGAAATATCGAAGGAAATGCCATTTGTTATTGTATTGATGAGAAAACTTTTAGTAAAATACAAAGCTTATTCGAAACATCGCCAATGTTAAATATTAGCTGTTGCTAGATTAATGTTAAGAATGAATACTTTAAAAAACAATTAAACTCACAAAACAGTATATCAACATGAAACTTTCAGAGATAAAAAACTATTTAAACACAGCCGAAAATGTGAATTTTGAACTTGAAAATGGTACGAGAGTTCCTGAGCATTTTCACGTAACTGAAGTGGGTATTATCACCAAAAACTTCATTGATTGTGGCGGCACAGTTCGCAACGAAAAAGTAGCAAATTTTCAATTGTGGGATGCCAACGACTTTGAACATCGCTTAAAACCAAAGAAATTATTGGATATAATTGCTCTTTCAGAAAAAGTTTTGGGCATGGAAGACCTCGAAATAGAGGTCGAATATCAAGCTGAAACAATCGGAAAATTCGATTTAGGTTTTAATGGTAAAGACTTTTTATTGATAAATAAGCAAACCAACTGCTTGGCACAAGATAATTGTGGTATTCCAAACGAACAAATAAAAATAAATTTATCGAACTTACAAACTCAAACAGCTTGCTGCACACCTGGCGGTGGCTGCTGCTAAAGATTAGTAAGACACCATTTTAAATTGTTTGTAAAACATAAACTTTTAATAATCAATACATTACAAATTAACAATGAAAAACATTTTAGTATTATGTACAGGTAATAGTTGCCGCAGTCAGATTGCACATGGCTATTTTGAACATTTCACCGATCACAGTAAAGTAAAAGTTTATAGTGCCGGCATCACTACTCACGGTGTAAATCCGAAAGCCATCGAAACAATGAAAGCTGATGGCATTGACATCTCGCACCATACTTCAAACAATGTAGCAGAATATGAAAACATTGATTTTGATTATGTATTAACAGTTTGCGATAATGCCAACGAAAATTGCCCAATTTGGGTCGGAAAATCCAATGATTCGGCACTCCGAAAATTTCATCATAATTTCCCTGACCCACCCAAATTTAAAGGCACAGAAGAGGAAATCATTGCCGAATTTGCCAAAGTACGAAATATGATAAAAGTGTATGTTGAAAATTTCGTAAAAGAACAAGGTTTATGAAAAAATACCTCGCCGAACTCATTGGAACATTTGGCTTGGTTTTTTGTGGAACAGGAGCAATTATCATCAATGAAGTATCCAAGGGGGCAATCACACACCTTGGCATTGCCATCACTTTTGGACTAATAGTAATGGCCATGATTTATACTTTTGGAGACATTTCTGGCTCACACCTCAATCCTGCCGTAACTATCGCATTTGCGGTTATTCAAAAAATTGAAGTGGTAGAAGCAATTAAATATATTATTAGCCAATTTATTGGTGCATTATTGGCTACCTCAGTGTTACATTTGTTGTTTCCTGAAAACCTTAATCTCGGAGCGACTTTGCCAGCGGGTAGTGAAACACAGTCTTTTATTTTGGAATTAATTCTGACTTTTTTCTTGATGTTAGTCATTATTCATACTTCGCAAGGCAAAAAAGAAGTCCAAAATTTAGCTGGAATAGCAATCGGGGGGACGGTTTTATTGGAAGCTTTGTTTGCCGGACCAATCAGTGGAGCATCCATGAATCCTGCCCGTTCATTTTCTCCAGCCTTGATTTCAGGCAACCTACAATCGCTTGGATTATATATCTTTGCCCCTATTTTTGGTGCAATATTATCAGTTTTGAGTTGGCGAAAAATATTTTCGTAATTTTTTCATTCAAAATTAAACATCTAATATTTTTTTTTATACATTAGCATTAACAAATACAACAAAGTAAAATTTTATTCGTTTTTTGGGATTTACAAGCAAGATTGATTATCTTTGCAGCCCGATTAGGAGAATGCTGGGTTTGTACAGTTCAGCCGCTTCACTAAGCGAGTAAACATTTGATAATCAAGTAAATAACAAAGCAATGGATTTGATCAAATTAGTCGAGGCTGAATTTGCCGGAAAAAGACAAACGCAACCCGATTTTAAAGCAGGTGCAACTGTAAACGTTCACGTAAAAATTACTGAAGGAAACAAAGAACGTATTCAGATATACACTGGTACAGTAATTCAACGTCGTAATACAGGTACTAATGGTGAAACTTTCACTGTTCGTAAAATTTCTAATGGTATTGGTGTTGAGCGTATTTTCCCAATTTTATCACCAAGTGTTGATAAAATTGAAGTAGTACGTCATGGTAAAGTACGACGTGCAAGATTATTCTATCTACGAGGCAAACAAGGTAAAGCAGCTCGTATAAAAGAATTGAAGAAAAAATAAAAAACACTTTGAAAAAAAAGTTATTCATTTTAATAACTTTTTACGTTCAAAATTGTCTAAAGATAAAAGTAATAGCTTTTTCATAATTTTGTGTAGGAAAAGGCCGCCCCAATGGAGCGGCTTTTTTTATATTCAGTCATTCCAAAATTAAAAAGATATGAACAATTCTCTTAAATTCTACAAATATCAAGGCACAGGCAACGATTTCGTAATGATAGATAATCGCAACGAAATTTTTCCTATAAGCCAAACTTATATTGAGCATTTATGTCATCGACGTTTTGGTATTGGTGCTGACGGTTTGATATTACTTCAAAACGACCCCGAATACGATTTCAGAATGGTTTATTTCAATGCCGATGGCCGTGAAGGAAGTATGTGCGGCAATGGCGGTCGATGCACCGTTCGCTTTGCCGAAGATTTAGGCATTTTCAAGCATGAAACGAAATTTATCGCTGTTGATGGCAAACATACAGCCCAAGCAAATAAAGAAGTAATTTCGTTAAAAATGGGTGAAGTACATAGTTTAGAACGCCACACTGAGTATGATTTTATGAATACTGGCTCACCTCATTATGTTACGTATGCAACTGATATTGAGGTTGTTGACGTATTTTCAGAAGGAAGAAAAGTTAGAAATTCTGAAGAATGGGTAAACCGTGGCGGCACAAATGTAAATTTCGTGCAAGTGATTGACAATGAAACAATTTATGTTCGCACATACGAGCGTGGTGTTGAAGACGAAACCTACTCATGCGGAACGGGAGTAACTGCCTCTGCCCTATCTACTAATCTTCGATTTGGCATGAAAAGCCCGATAAAAGTTATTACCAAAGGAGGAAATCTGCAAGTCTCTTTCGAGGATAATTTTCAAAACATTCACTTAATTGGTCCTGCTATGAGGGTATTTGAGGGAATTTTGGAGTAAAAAAACTTCAATGTTAGCTATAAGTCTTGGCTTACTTCAATGTATGGCAAGACTTTTTTTGTTCTTAACAAAACATTTATCTCAAATACTTGCATAATCACTTACTCCTTCCTAATTTCCGTTTCATATAATAAAGAATCAAAAAATGACCGAGTTTGTATTAGCCATTGAGTGGAATGGCTTTGAAAAGGACAAATATGTTCATACAGTTTTAGAAGACAATATTTTACCTCCATATATTGCCCAATGTCGGTGGTTTGCAGGAAAAGCACGCCAAATTAAGCAATTGAAAGTACGGAATGCTGTACATCTCAATGACTTTATTTTTATGATTTTTGAATCAAAATATCAAGAGGGTGACAGTGAATTATATCTTTTGCCTCTTTCATTTATTGAAGAGGGTACGCAAAAAATACCCGAAAAAGGAATTTTGAGCAAAGCCAGCATGGACGATAAAAATGGTTTTTTGGTTGATGCTATTTATGACGAAAATTTCAGAAGTGCCTTATTTGAAGGCATTTATAACCAAAAACAAGTCAAACAACAGCATGATGGTGAACTTTCATTTGTAAAAGGAAAAGTATTAATTGCTGAGTCGGAGGTTGTCGAACACCGACCGATTGAGTCTTGTTTACCAGATGTTGATTCTTCCAACTCAGCCATGATATTTGGTGGCAAATATTTTCTCAAACTTTACCGAAAAATCTATGCTGAAACCAATCCAGAAGTGGAAATGGTAGAGTTTATCACTCAAAATTCTGATTTCAAAAATATCCCACGTTTTGCAGGTAGCATAACTTGGAAGCGTGCCAACGACCCTGAAATAACTTTTGGCGTAATGGTAGAAGTTGTCGAAAGCCTAAAAGACGATTGGAGCATGACAGGAGACTATCTGAATGATTTTTTGGAAGCATTCGTAGATGGTAATTTTCAGATAAAAGAATCGGTTTTTGATAAAGTTGCTCAACTTGCGGTACGTACTGCCGAAATGCACAAAGCACTTTTTTCCTTACGTGGAGCAGAGGCCTTCAATGCAGAACCATTCGACCGCCAATACCGACGTTATCTACACGAAAAATTTGAAATACTACTCGAAAAAAGATATAACTTACTGACAGACAATTACTTACGTCTTGACGAACAAGCCCAATCTTTAGCTTGGCGTTTTATGGAAGCCAAAGATTTGATACTTGATTTTATTGATCAAGTGCTTACACGACCACTTTTTTCTTACCGCACTCGCATTCATGGCGACTATCATTTGGGACAGGTTTTAGCAACTGAAGACGACTTGGTTATCATCGATTTTGAAGGTGAACCCGAAAGCACTATTACTCAACGTAAGATAAAACATTCGCCACTAAAAGATGTGGCAGGCATGATTCGATCGTACCATTATGCTGTTTCGGCAAAGTTATTTAATTCAGCAGAAACAAGTACAATAGACCCAATTGTGCTGCAACGTGCAGCCGATCGTTGGTATAAACTCATTAAAGATACCTATTTAGAAGAATATTTAGCAGTTTTCGGAACGCCCCATCCACTTTTTAAAGATACCAACGAAATCAATTATTTATTACTTTTTCATTTACTCGAAAAAGCAGTTTACGAAATTGGATATGAAGTAAATTACCGCCCATCTTGGGTAAAAATTCCGTTGAAAGGTATCGCAGAAGTTTTGGCAGAAGTAGAGAAACTGAGAAGATAATATTAGAATGAAGGCATATTTCAAACAACTTTTTGAACACGAATATTGGGCAAATCTTAAAGTTTTAGAAACTTTGATTATTGCAAACGAACCACCTCAACGAGCAATTGAGATTTTTTCTCATACCATTGCCACACAAAGAATTTGGTTCGACCGTATTAATGGCAACAAAAATGAACCAAAGGTTTGGGAGCTTTTTGACAGTAGTATAATGCTTGAATTATTAGAAATAAATTATACTGACCTTTCCAAACTACTTGATAATCAAGACATTAATCAATTGATTGCTTATCAAAACTCTAAAGGAGAGCATCATACAAATACAATTAATCAGATTCTAACTCACCTCGCTTTACACGCTGCTTATCATCGTGGGCAGGTGACTCTTTTACTGAAAAATCAAGTAGATAATTTACCTACAACTGATTATATTTTTTACATAAGATAATTTTTGTGCAATTTGAAAAATTGTACTCCAAACAAATGAATCATATTCCAAACCTACAAGACATACAAAATGCACATGAGCGAATAAAGCCTTTTATTCATCAAACGCCTGTGCTTAGTTCGCAGAGTATTAATGAATTGGCTGGTTGCGAAATTTATTTTAAATGTGAAAATTTTCAAAAAATTGGAGCATTCAAAGCACGTGGAGGTATGAATGCGGTTTTGTCTTTATCGAAAGAAGAACAAGAAAAAGGTATTACTACCCATTCTTCGGGCAATCATGCACAAGCAATTGCTTTAGCGGCAAAAACTGTTGGTACAAAAGCCTATATTGTGATGCCAAACAATGCCCCCGAAATTAAGAAAAAAGGCGTTTTGGCTTTAGGTGGCGAAATTATAGAATGTGAACCAACTTTAGAAGCCCGAGAAAGCACGGTTCAACAAGTTATAAAACGAACTGGTGCAACATTTGTTCACCCTTTCAATAACTACGATGTCATCGCTGGACAAGCAACTACAACCGTTGAATTAATTGCCGAAATACCCAATTTGCAAGTAGTGATGGCTCCCGTTGGTGGCGGTGGTTTATTGAGTGGAACGGCTTTGGCAACTCATTATTTATTACCTTATGCCGAAGTAATTGCTGGCGAACCCGAAGGTGCTGCCGATGCTGTTCTATCATTTAAAAGTGGGAAAATAGAAAAAGCACCATACATAAAAACCATTGCTGATGGATTGATGACAAGTTTGGGGGATAAAACCTTAGAAATAATCAGAATGTATGTAAAAGACATCATTACGGTAAGCGATGACGAAATTATTGCAGCTATGCGTTTGATTTGGGAAAGATTAAAAATTGTGATAGAACCTTCGTGTGCGGTGCCTTTTGCGGCACTTTTAAAGCAAAAAAAACGATTTTCTGGTAAAAAAGTTGGAATTATACTCACAGGTGGAAATGTAGATTTAGGCAAATTACCATTTTAAATTCAAAATTTATTCTTAAAAAAAGCCTTATTTAGCACGACTAAGTAAGGCTTTTTTCATACATTTACATCATATTTATTCAACCATTATAACAAAGTTCACCCATGAATCTGCAATTCTTGCCATCAAGAAGGACATTTCTTGCTATGTGCCTGTTTTTAATCACTCAATCACTACTTTTTGCACAATCTTCCAAAGTTTTAGTGTTTTCCAAAACTAAAGGCTGGCACCATAGTAGTATTCCTTTCGGTATCAAAGCCATTCAAAAATTAGGTCAAGAAAACAATTTTGGCTTTGATACGACTACAAATTCAACTTTGTTTACCGACCAAAATCTTCAAAAATACCAAACTGTTATCTTCAATAATACAACTGGCGATGTATTAAACAACGACCAACAATCAGCTTTTGAGCGGTACATTCAAGCAGGAGGTGGTTTCGTTGGAATCCACTCTGCAACCGATACCGAATATGCTTGGCCTTGGTACGGAGAGTTAGTTGGAGCGTATTTTGGTAGCCACCCAAATAATTCAAATATCAGAAAAGCAACAGTAGAAGTAACTGATAATCAGCACATTGCATCGGCACATTTACCAGCACAGTGGGAAAGAACTGACGAATGGTATAATTTCAAATACTTGTACCATGGTATTAAACCTTTGGCATATTTAAACGAAAACACCTACGAAGGTGGCACAAATGGTGGAAATCACCCGATTGCTTGGTACCATGAATATGATGGTGGCAGAGCATTTTATACTGCCAATGGTCACACTGATGAAAGTTATGCAGAACCCCTCTATCTTCAACATCTTTTGGGTGGAATAAAATATGCGATGGGCAATAGCAAACCTTTAAATTATGCTAAATCGTACTCAAAAGCAGTTCCCGAAGAAAATCGGTTTGAAAAAACAGTCTTAGTAAACGACCTTAATAATCCAATGGAATTGGCAATTGCCAAAGATGGCAGAGTATTTTTTACTGAATTGGCAGGAAATCTTTCTGTTTTTAACACCAAAACCAACGAACATAAATTAGTACATCGGTTTCCTTTAGTAATGAAAGGTGGCACTGGGCTGATAGGAATTACGCTTGACCCAAATTTTGAACAAAACCAGTGGATGTACTTGTATTATTCCCCTCCAATTGAAGGCGAACCTATTTTGTTCAACTTATCACGATTTAAAGTTAATGCTGACAATACACTTGATTTAGGTTCAGAAAAAATATTATTGCAAGTGCCAGTTCAAATCAATAGTGGTTCACATCATGGTGGCTCGCTGGCTTTTGACAAAAAAGGTAATTTATTTTTATCAACTGGCGATGGTACAACTCCCTTTCCATCAGATGGTTATGCTCCAATTGATGAAAGAAAAGATGAAAAATATTTTCCGATGGATGCCCAAAGGTCGGCGGCAAATACAAATGATTTCAAAGGAAAAATCTTAAAAATTCACCCTGAAAATGATGTAACAGCGGGGGCTGCCCCATATACTATTCCTGAAGGAAATATGTTTCCAAAAGGTATGGAACGAACCAAACCAGAAATATTTGCAATGGGTTGCCGAAATCCATACAGAATTGCGGTAAATCCAAAAACTTCGACCGTTTATTGGGGAGAAATTGGGCCCGATGCAGGTGAAGACAAAGAACGTGGACCAAGAGGTTATGATGAATTTAATCAAGCCAAAAAACCAGGTTACTACGGCTGGCCTTATTTTGTTGGTAATAATTATGCTTACACCGAATGGGATTTTGAAACCTCAAAAGCGGGCCCCAAATATGACCCTAAAAAACCTATCAATAATTCGCCAAACAATACCGGTTTGACCGAATTACCCCCTGCCGTTGCTCCAATGATTTGGTATCCTTATGCCCTTTCGTCCGATTTTCCAGAGTTAGGTTTGGGCGGGCGTAGTGCTATGGCTGGCGAGTTTTATACTTTTGATAAAAATTCTACTTCAAAAAACAAAATTCCTGAATATTATGATGGAGCATTATTTGTTTTTGATTGGATGAGAAATTGGATGCTTGCTTTGAGGTTAGATGAAAATGAAAATTATGTAAGAAATGAGAAGTTTATGCCAACCAATGGCGATTTTAGACGACCAATTGACTTGACATTCGGCAACGATGGTGTAATGTATGTTTTGGAATATGGTTCAGTTTATGGAGCAGACAATATTGATGCAAGATTAGTAAAAATCGAATATAATGGTGATAATAGGTCACCAAAAGCAGATGCATATTTTGCTGATTCAAAATTGATTGAAAAGGTAAACGCACAATCTTTTATTACTTCCGAAAACAAAAATTTTCCAAAACCCAAAGAGATAGTTGGTAAAGCACCTTTAACAGTAAAAGTTACTGGACGAGGCACTGACCTTGATTTTGATGATAAATTAAGCTATCAATGGTTACTCAACGGTAAAATAATTTCTAATAAACCAAGTGCCGATTATACTTTCACTAAATCGGGTAAATACAAACTTTTATTCAAAGTAAGCGACCAAAAAGGCAGCTCAAATATTGACACTTTGTTGGTAGTTGTAGGAAATGAAAAACCTTTTATTGCTATAAAATCGACTAAAAATAAATCATTCTATTGGGATAATCAGCCATTTTCTTATGAAATTGATGTGAAAGATGCCGAAGATAAAGCGATTAATCCTAAAAAACTGAAGACAGTTTATAATTATAATCCACAGCCTTTCAGCCCCGATGCAGAACCTGTAGGTGGGGCAAAAGCTATTTCTACAGTTGAGTCGGGTTCTATTGGCAAAACATTGATGGAAACAAGCGATTGTAAAGCCTGTCATACAGTTGATAAAAAAGCCGTTGGACCTTCTTTTACCGACATTTCGAAAAAATATGCTGGTCGTGAAGGCTCTTTGCAGTTATTGACTAAAAAAATTATCGAAGGTGGCGGTGGTACTTGGGGAACGATTCATGTAATGGCTGCTCACCCACAATTAGCAAAACAAGATGTCAATGAAATGGTGAAATACATTTTGTCATTGAGCGACCCTAAGAAGGCATTTAAGGCGATTCCACAAAAAGGTTCTTTGGCATTGTCTGAACATAAAACTGATAATCCAAAAGGTTTTTACACACTAAAAACACAATATACTGACAATAAAACCAGTGATGCACCCGCACAAACGAGTTCTGATTTTATTAGATTGAAATATAATACTCTCAGAGCAATGGACGCAGATTTACACCCTGGATTTATATTTGAATGGGGACAATTACGTCAAGGTGACTCAAAAGCCTATCTTTTGTACAGAAATATTGACTTAACAGGAATAAAAACCATCAGTTTTGAATATGCTTCGCAAGATAAAAGTGGAGAAATTGAAATCAGAAAAAACTCAGTAGCGGGACCAATAATCGGCAAAGTAAAATATGAACCCACAGGAAATTGGGACACAATGAAATGGATTGACTGTAAATTAGAAAACTCAGAAACGGATTTTCAAGATTTGTATTTTGTAGCAATAAAAAAAGACAAGCCTACTGACAAGATTATTAAGTTCAAGTCTGTTAAGTTTGATTAATAAATGTTAGTCTGAATAAATCTGATCATTTATTCAGACTACATTTTCAAATAAATCAACAAATTCAAATTTTTCTCCATCAAAAAGACCTAAATCGCTTAATTTCAAGGCAGGAATAACCAATAACGCCATAAATGAAAGGCTCATAAAAGGCGAAATGAGCGTGCTCCCAAGTTGTTCTTTTACAAATCGGTCGATCATCGTATAACTTTCTGCCACTTTGTAGCCATCTTCACTACTCATCAAACCTGCAATTGGCAAACCCAAAACACCTCTTTTTATATTACTCACAGCAGCCACGCCACCTTTCTCAAGAATAATTAAATTTATTGCTTCACAAATAGAAAAATCATCCACGCCAACTGCGATAATATTATGCGAATCATGCCCAACCGATGAAGCAATTGCACCTTCTTTCAATCCATAATTATTGATAAATGCAATAGCAGGAGGAGCATTTCGATAGCGATTCAAAACTACTATTTTCAATATATCTTTTTCTAAATCAGAAACTATCAATCCATCTTTAATCTTTGGTTGAACAAATATTTCATTTGTAATCAATTGGCCATCAATGGTTTGTATAACTCTCATTCGTTTAGGCTCATTGGGTACAGCCAATTCAATTTGCGTTGGAGTTATTGGTTCACAATCGAAATTATTAACAATTTCACTCTGCAAATTCTCAATCAAAGAAATTCCTTTTTCGGCAACTTTATTTCCATTAATATAGGTTTCTAAAATATTAAAATCTACTAAATTATCGACCAATATAAAATCTGCCCAATCGCCTTCACGAAGTAGTCCAACGCTCATTCGGTAGTGCAAAACAGGGTTTATTGTAGCCATTCTTAGCACTTTAAACTTATCAATTCCTTTGGCAATCGCTCTTTTTACTAACTGATTGATATGCCCTTCAACCAAATTATCAGGATGTTTGTCATCGGAGCAAAACATCATATTAGCAAAATATTCGTCTGCCAGTGGAATTAGCTCTTCAAAGTTTTTCGCTGCACTTCCCTCTCGAATCAAAATTTTCATCCCTAACTTGAGTTTTTCTAAGGCTTCTCCCTTGGTAAAGCACTCATGGTCAGTTTCGATTCCAGCATCAATATATTTCTTTGCTGATGCACCTCTCAAGCCAGGAGCATGACCATCAATAGGTTTGTTAAATGCCTTTGCTAATTCTATTTTTTGTAGCACAATCGGGTCGTCATGCAACACCCCAGGAAAATTCATCATTTCTGCTAAATAACCTATTTCTTTGTAGCCAAAAAGATGTACAATATCGAGGGCTGTTATTTCGGCTCCAGCTGTTTCGAAAATAGTAGCTGGCACACATGAGGGAGCTCCAAAACAAAATTTAAAAGGAACTCTCCGCCCATCTTCTATCATGTATTCTACACCTTTTACCCCTAAAACATTAGCGATTTCGTGAGGGTCAGATACAGTTCCCACCGTTCCATGCACTACTGCCAAACGTGCAAATTGGGCTGGTGTAAGCATAGAACTCTCAATATGAACATGGGAATCTATGAAACCTGGTAAAATATATTTTTTACCTTCTTCTTCTTTTCCTTGATAGTTAATTTGCTGAATTCTACCATTCTCAATGGTAAGCGTTCCATACTTAACTGTACTATCAAAAACATTCACAATATTGGCACTAATTGTAGTCATCGCAGGTCACAAAATATATTTATGTTGGTAAAATAAGTAATTTTTCAATAAATATCACCATTTTACAACAAAGATTTATAGATTACTTAAATGCCGTTTATAATTATTTTTATTGCATTCACCAATTTTATATTTTGTATTCTATTGATTATTAAGTATTTACTTCAAAATCGGCGTTTATTGATGATTTGAAATTGCAAAAAAATTGATATGAGAAAGCTCTTTAATATTTATGTTCTTTTATGTGAAGTTATCGTCTAAAAAATATGACGATTACATTTGAAAATTGAATTCATCAAATAAAAAAGTCATCCGACAATATCAGATGACTTTAAGTCTATTGAGTGAACCTTTTTGAATGAGTGATAATATAACAGGTTAACTTAATAATCGCTGTTATGTCTTTTGTGTGTAAATTTTGCGGATGCCAAAACCACATTTAAAACCGTGCCAAAACTTAATAGAATGTTAAATTTAATTTTATTTTTCATATCTCAAATATAAGCTTTTAAAAAACTTACATTTTAATGATTCTTGAGTACGAATGATTGTATCGTCACTAAAATCATGCCAAAAACTGAGTTCTTTCTTTTTTTAGATGTTTTTACCTATTCCAACGTATAAAATATTCCAGAGAGTAGGTAAATTTACTTCTGATAATTAATTCATACGGTTTTTTTCATTATAATATGCTTTAAACAAAGAAAGCCTTCGATAAATC
>NZ_JAYWCU010000150.1:0-4430 GCF_043780375.1 Emticicia sp.
GATATTGAAAAGTCAATTTCGGAAAAAATAAAAAATGATTACCGCCAAATAATGACCGATTGGCAAAAGAAAGAAGCGGAACGATTTGAACAAAAAGAATGGCAACGAGAACTCGAAATGAAGCGAAACCAGCAGAGTAGAAATGAAAAAACCAACTAAAAGTATAGACCAAAACCTCAGAGTCACTTGCGGAGACTCTGAGGGTGGTTGAAGCGGCTCGAAATACGCTTAATTGTTGCTTCTCGCTTTCACATTAATTTGTAAAGGGCTATTTACATTGCCAATACCATTGATTGAAAAATCAGTGATAAAAGGAATATTTGTTAAACCCGATGGAACAAAAGGGGTTGTACCCGAAAATGCCCCAATGGGTGTGCTGCTTGGCCCAACCGTAAGTGCAGGTGAGGTAGGTGAAAGTTCTAAATTACTCTCAAGAAAAGGATTTACTGTCCAAGGGTTAGTAACTTTAAAAACAGTACTTGAGCTAACTGAGTTTACATTACCATTATTGGCTGGTAAGCCCGCATGTCTGGTGCATAAATTATTTGATAAGGTTGTTCCTTGACAGCTTGTTCCCTGTGTGGCAAAAAATGTAGATGCATCTCTCACATCGAAAATATTAGCAGTAATGCTACTTCCATCTACATCACGGAATATATATGTTGTGAAAGCATAAAAAGTATTTCTGGTTATAGTCGCTGACACAAGATAACTAATCGTACCATTAATAATATTATTGGTTATAATACTATTATTTGTTGTTGCTCCTGCCAAAGACTCATTTCCTAAACCACCTATAGAAGCACTAATAAAGTTATTACGGATTATTGTATTGTTTGCAATAGTTGTTACACCTTCAATTGTTTGTTTCGACATACCAAGATTACCAGTTATATTACAACGCTCAATAGTACAATTTGCATCGGATATAGTCAAATAACGAATATTTAAACCAGTTATTCTACTCCCTGAACTCCCTTGATTCAAATAAAAATAGTTTATTGAAACTGTTCGCTTGTCAAAACTCGAACCCATAACTAAAGTTGGGTTATATCCTGTGCCGATGAGTGTAATACGACGATTAATAGCCAAATCGCCATAGTCCGTATTGTCAGTATTAACGGGTTCAATGTAAATAATATCACCAGCTACCGAGGCATCGTGGGCAGCTTGGACGGTTGAATAAATGTTTACACCAGTAATACCAGGTGTTGCATTTACTCTACGAATGGTCTGAGCTTGTGCAAAAAATGATAAACTCACGAAAAGAAAAATGTAATTGAAGGTTTTCATAAAGTATTGATTTTAAATGGTTTGATAGTTTATTTTTATTGGCATCCCCCTTTTTGGGCGATAAATACTGTGCCGTTATTGGCAAAAAAGCCAGGGTTGAGCGTTACGCTTTTTCCTGCTAAATAAGTTACTCGTGCTGTTCCTGTTATTCTGTTAGTCGCAACCACAATACCAGTTTGGGCGTTAGTTTCTTTAATCAAAACGCCACTCGAATAATCGTCGGTGGTGGGAACCAAAGTAAGCGAAGTGGCACAAGGCGGAGGGCAAGCATCAAGGATACTGAACTCAACGCTTGGGTTATCGGTGATGGCAGGCGAAGAAGAAAGCACTCGAATACGGTAGCCAGTGCCAAGAGTAGTTGAGGGCGGAATATTTGCCACAATACTACCCGAACTCACCGAAGCCAAAGTACCAAGTGTAGTAGGCGAAGCAAAACTACCCGAAGCATCGGAAAGTTGAGCCGTGAAAACATTATCGGAGGCATAAGTACCAAATACTTGATAGAAAACATTGAAAGGAGCAGTTTTGCACCAAGCCGAAGGTGTCTGGCTCGTTACTAATCCAAAAGTGCTGGCAACCGTAAAAGGCTTTGTACCAACCATACTCCATTGATTATTAGCATCTTTGACCCTAATATAAATGTTATGATTGCCCAACGGTAAGTTGCCCAGAGCGGCAGTAAACGGAATCACAACTGGCGTTCCTGCTGTAAAATTAACGGACGTAGCCGCACCATAACCAGGGTCAGTATCAATGAAATATTCCATTACTGTAATTGTTGAGGTTGGTCGAGGAGTTAAGCTTTCCTTCAAAAACGGGCGAGTAATAACAGAACTCCACTGATTATTGGCATCTTTTACCCTAACTGTTACGTAATGAAAACCTTCTGAAATATTGCTTGGCAACGGAATCGTGAAACTATTATCAGTTGTAAGAGCCGCCGTAACGGGTATAGCAGTAGCCGCACCATAACCAGGGTCGGCATCAATAAAATATTCCATTGCCGTTACGGTTGAGGTAGTGCGAGGAGTAAGGCTTTCTTTCAAAAACGGACGGGTAAGCACTGCACTCCATTGGTTATTGGTATTTTTTACTCGAACCGTCACGTAATGAAAACCTTCTGCGATATTACCCGGTAGCGACACAGAAAAATTGACATCAAGCGTAGTACCAGCCGTAAACGGAATATCAACACCTAAACCATAGCCAGGGTCGGCATCAACGAAATATTCAACTTTAGTAAGTTGCTGCTGTGCATGTAATTGACTACAAAAAAGTAGTAAAAAGTAAATGAAGTATTGTTTTTTCATGATTTAGTTTTTTGATAAAATTTAATTTCGCACTTTATAGTTGAGAAAATACTCCTACCATAGAGACTCATTGATTGCTTACATCAAGTTTATTTAGCCATTTTTTCCATGGCACGTTTCCCTTGTCGTCTCGAAAAAGAGATTGTCTGGTTATTTTGAAGCGTTAGTTGTTTAGCACAATGGCTACGTACATAATCCCAATTGACGACAAATTTTTTGTTGGTACGCACAAAATTTCCGTGAGAATTGAGGCTTTTTTGTACCCTTTTAATTGTAGTTGCAATGATGAATTGCTCGCCATTGAAGAGATGAACGGTAGTATAGTTAATATCAGCCACAAGCATTAGTACCTGTTTGGGAGATACTATTTTTCGTCCCCCAATCGAAATGTCTTGCGATTCTGGACTCTTTTTTGGAGAATTAGTTTTCATTGAAAAATACTATTTTTGTTTAGCAAAAGGATATAGATTGTGTAGCTACAAATGTACGAGCGAAGAATAATGCAAAACAATACCACGTTGGGGGGATTTTTAGTAGAAAAGATAAACGTATCAGAATATAGACTTGTGTTTTACTCTATTTATTTATCAAAAAAAATAGAATAAAAGACTTATAAGTACTGAATAATAAAAATAAGGGTAGGAATATTGAAAAAGAGTGTTACTTGTTTGTAACTTTAATTTTTGTTAATATACGCATCAAAATTTTACTGGAAATGAGAGTTTTTTTTTAAATAAAATCAATTAAGTTCTATTTTATCACATATTGACTTTCTGAGTTTTAAGTAAGAAAATTTAGCACTCATCGCATACTATTAATCATAAAAACAAACCACTACTTTGACAAGAATTAGACTAATTATTGTCGTGTTTTTACTTGCTTATTCCTTTTTTTCGAGAGGACAAAATATTGAAAAAATACAATTTGATAAATGTTTTAAATATCTATATTTATCAGGAGAAAATGAATATCTGAAACTGAATAAACAACTTACTTTGTCGGAACTTGCCGATGATGCAGATGCTAATATGCTGAATTTTTCACATAATTTCAAGACCATGCGTGACAGCAGTATTTATTGTATCAAGATAGAAATTCAGAATAGTGATAATGAAGATATTGAAGTCGTGATGCTCGTAGATGACCCACGCATCGACCATTTTAACTTTGTGATGTTTGAAAACGGAAAACCAGTCAAGACCTTTTCAAAATTTATTCTTGACCCCCAAGTAAAAGTTTTGGGCAATAATCTAATAACCCAACTGCCGTTAACCCTAAAGGCCAAAACAAGCTACAAGTTATACTTCCAAATTGATAATAAAATATCACTCAATAAACTTAAACTGCCACTCAAGTTTATCGCTAAATCGTATTTTCCTACTCAACAATTTTGGGCAACATTATTTGAGAAAATTTATCTCGGAACATTGTTCTTTATAGTTGTCTTTACCTTAATTTTTGTAGTATTTTACCGCAAACGTATTTATGTTTTTTATTTTCTGTATCTGTTAGGTTTGGTCGCATTTTATGTATGTGTCAATAATTTCACTGTTTATTTTTCAGATGCTGACTCATTTTTTAAAAACAATTGGATAGGACTTGCCCTTAGCTACTTTTTAATGCTGGTGGGTTATATTCATTTTGCCGAAGAGTTTCTAAATGTTTCTCAGTTTATCAAATCTGTCTATATGAAGCCACTCAATTTACTAAAAAAGTGTTTTTATGTATATTATGCGAATTACGGGTTAATACTTGCATTATTTTTATTTTTAGTATAACAAAAAAACTAAACTATCAGTTTTTCCATTAGAATTGAAGTAACATTAA
>NZ_JAYWCU010000151.1:0-14967 GCF_043780375.1 Emticicia sp.
AACGAATGAAAATTATACCAAGAAAGACGGCACAAAAGTAGAGCAAACGGAGTGGCATCGCTTGGAGGTTTGGGGCAATTTAGCCAACGTAGCCGAAACAATTATCAAAAAAGGCGACCGTATCTGCATCGAGGGAAAAATCAGAACCGAAAAATGGGAAGACAAGGAAGGAAACCCCAAAACATCGGTAAAAATCAGAGTAGAACGCATTGAATTATTGGGCAAACGCAGAGAAGAAATAGAAGAACAGGCAGAGCAGGAAGCTAAACAAGCCCCGAAAGGAAGCAAGAAAAAGCCTTTACTCGGCGAAACCCAAGAAAGTAAAGTTGCTTTTGAAGCAAGTAAAAACGAAGGCGATTTACCATTCTAATTTAATCGGGCGGCGTACCGCTGGGTAGCATTCCGCTGGGCGGCATTCCGCTTTCAATTATTCAATATAAGGGAAAAAGCCCCCCTTTTAATGGGCTTATCAAACCAATTAAATCAAAAACAAAATGAGCAATCCAGTAAACATTCCAGCAAAAAACAACAACGGTACAGTAGCACAAGCGAAGGCAGAAACGCCAACAGAAAAAGGCAAAACGAACGGTACAGAGCCGATTGTTACCGAAGAACAAAAGCCAATTGAAGTTTCTGCACAACTCCAAGTAATTGAATTAAAATCAGCTAATGCCGTTTTTGACCGCTTAGATGAAGGCTTGAAAATGAAAGAGCAATTCAACAAAGCCAAAGAACGAGTAGGCGAATTCGAGGATTTTTCAAAAGATTATGGCGATGAAGGTCTGATTATGACCATTTCAAATGTGGGAACAAACAAAAACATTCAAATTCAGAATGTAGCCATGATTTTGGATTTTATCAATAATTTGGTAAAAACAGGCAAAACCCACCTCAAAGCCTTAGAAATGGAAATTGTTAATTTCACTATCTAAGTACCCAAAGAAAGCCCAATTTTCGGGTTGGGCTTTCTTAATTCAACCAATTGTTAATGCTTAATTTTATTTAAAATGGAAACTTTAGAATGGGATATTATAGAAAAACCGATTTTTGCCAATAATAAGCAAGTAATAGGCTATAAAGGCATTTTTCGCAACGATAATGGGCAATTATTGAACATTGCAAAATCAAGTTACACCCCCACACACAACGAGAAATTTATTGAAGTCACCGAAAAACTACACGATATTACAGGTTTTCCGATTGAAAATTATTACGATGTAGATGGAGGAAAAAAGGTTTTGGCATTTCTTAAATGTACTGATACTATACAAGTTTGCGGGCATGAGTTTAAAGACTATCTAATGATAGGCAATAGTTTTGATAGCTCAACGGGCTTTTTTATTGGAAATAGTAATATTATGGTCAGATGTTCAAACCGTTTTTCAAGAAACTTTCGTCAGCTTCAAGTAAACCACACCAAAAATAACAGCCTTCGCATTGATGGTTTAGTACAATACTTTGATATGTTTATGAAGCAACGCACTCAACTTTTTGAAAAAATGGAGCACCTTTCGTGGGTAAAAATAGATGATTCCATCAAAGATGATTTGGTTGAACGATTAACCCGAATGAATGACGAAGAAAAATTGGGGAACGATGTTTCGACTCGAAAAAGAAATATTATAACAAATATCAATTCTTCGATTGATAGAGAATGTGCTGATTTGGGCGATAATGCTTTTGGGCTTTTTAATGGCATAACACACTACACAACCCACATTAAAAACTCAAAAAATGCTATCTTTGGCAATCCGTTTGGTTCGTCAAACGAACTCAATCAAACCGCTTTTAAATTTTGTAGTGACTTAATAAATGCCTAAAAATTAGGGTTGCAAGTGCAGACGCTTACAACCCCAATTTTTAAATCTCTTGTACTTTTTTTTACCTAAATGGTCAGGCTTTCACTTGTCCAAAAAAATTTGGGCTTCGCCCAATCGTTAATTTAAAGTTTTTAGAATGGCATAGTCCTGTTTACTTATTCGCTGAAATCAACTCATCTTAGATGTTTTTAAACAAGTCGGCATTAGCAGCTAAATCCTTTTCCAATAGCCCTAAAAAGTATTGTTGCTTCGATTTTCCTTTCATTTTTGAGAGTATTTCCAGCTTGTAGAGTAGTTTAACCGAAGTGATTTTTAATTCAATCCGCCAAACTTTTTCATTTGCTATCAACACTTTTTCTTTCCCCTTGACTGCCTTAATTGTGGGTTTATCTACAGGCTTAGGTGTTTCTATTTCCAAAGGTTTATCGGTAAAAATTTCAGCAGGTTTATCGTACATTTTGCCAATATTTCTACCCAAACGTTCACGCATAAGCTGCTGTTTTTCTTCCATTGTCAATGGCTTACTTTTCTGATTTTCCATATCATAGTTCAATCTTAAATTTCTCAATAAATTCCTTGAAAAAGGGTTCAAACTTCTCTTTACCACCTTTTTTATCAAAAATAGACGTGTAAGAATCTTTGATAACAAATACTTCGAGCATAGATAAAGGTGTTTCAAAAAATGGTACTTCTTCGCTTTGTTTCATCAATTCCAATACTTCTTTGTCATTATTGGTTGAACGAGATTGATTCAAAAAGGCATAAAAATAAAAATCAAGGTCTAAATCAGTTCGTTGTTTTTCAATTTCTTTGATTACAGGTAAAAATTGAAACATAGAATCCGTAGAAAAACTACTGCTTTGGGTCGGAATTAAGATACTATCGCAGGGAGCAAAAATATTGATGGCATCTTTGATAATATCGTCTTTGTTAGTCAAACGTGGAGCATCAATGAATATAAAATCGACTAAACCTTGGTGTTCTTGCACCAATTCGTGTAGTGTGTCGGTTTCCTCAATGCTGATAATTTCATAAGGAAAAACAAAATTTCCGTCCTTTTTCTCATAATCGGCTACTCGTGTCATAGCTATCGTTGCCTGTAAATCTGCATCAATCACCAAAACTTTCTTTTGATAAGTGCTTCCCAAAATGTTTGCCAAGAGAGCGGTAATGGTGGTTTTGCCAACTCCTCCCTTTTGATTAGCCACTGAAATAATTCTTGCGGACGACCTATCGGACGGCGAACTGTTGTTTTTTGTTTGTGTTGTCATTTGATACTTTTGTTTAAATCTGGGTGCGTAACCTATTTCTGTATTTGTGATTTTCCGTGTTTCAGTATTTCTGAATTCTCGTAATTCTGTGTTTCTGTAATTCTTTATTTCTGTATTTCTGCAATTCTGTGTTACCGTAATTTTGTATTTCTGCAATTCTGTTTTTCTGTAATTCTGTATTACCATAATTTTGTATTTCTGTAATTCTGTATTTCTGTAATTCTGTATTTCTGCAATTCTGTATTACCGTCATTCTATATTTCTGCAATTCTGTATTCTTGCGGGGTGCGTAACCTAATTCTATTTTTCTGTTATACCGTCTTTCTGTTTTATCCTAATTCTGTAATTCTGATGCAAAGATATGATTCATTTTAAATATTTAATTATTTTATTTGAAAATATTTGTATTTAAAATTTCGTTATAATTGCGTAGAATAAGGTTTAGCAAGAAGGGGGAGTTTAGCATAGCTAACTCGTTGATAATCAGAGAATTATCAAAACATGATTGCCCCAATAAAATATAACCATTTGATTATCAGTGAATTACCTTACCAAAAAGTACCCTTTCTACACTAAAATATGGAAAATAAAGCCATTTTGGCCAAAATAAAGATTGATGAACGCATAGTTAAGGAGGTAAAAGAAACCGTTGATAATTTGAATAAAGTCAATGCGGAATCCATCCTGCCAACGCTAACCGAAAAGGATAAAACCCATCTAAAAATCAAGTTTGTGCATGGAAAACCAATGAATCAGGTTCAGAAATTAACCATGAAAATGTTTGCCGAAACAGCTTTAAACTACTTCATTAAACACAAAATAGACCCTCGTTTTTTTGATGATTCAGATAGTTTGGCCAACCAAGTTGTTCGCTTGCGTAACCAGATTTTCTCTTTTTTACAGGTGCAAGAACGACAATATTTAATTCCGTTGAATACTAATTTAGCGGAATTGAAACAGAAAAATGCACCTCAGTCAATGGATGAAAACAGGCATTCAACTCGCCAAATCTTAGCTTATTTAGTCTCATTTGCCAACTTATATTTTGAAACGTTGGATATGGAAAAAGACGAAGTTGAGCTACTGAAAACAAGACTTGATTTATTTTATCAAGCCACTTTAAAGCAATTGGAAGGACAATCCTAAGCACTTATGTATTCAAAAATAATCAATCCAACTAAGCATGGTAATAAGGAATTTAACAACAAAAGTAGTGCTGCACGATTGGGGAATTATCTCAACAAAGAGCCATCTTCAAAACAAGAAAAAGGCATTTTCTTCAATACTCAGGGCGATTTTGATAAGAAACAGATGGTTGAAAGCATTGATAATAATGTGAAAGGTTTGACCTCGAAAGATGATAAATTTCATTCTTTAGTCATTGCTCCATCAGCAAAAGAATTAGAGCATATCAGTAATAACCAAGCGAAATTAAAGGCGTTTACCATTGCTTGCATGGAAAAATATGCCGCTAATTTTAATTTGGGCGGCACTCCGCTGGGTACTGGCAAAAAACTATCCGAAAAAGATTTAGTTTGGTACGCCACTATTCATCAAAACCGAGCCTACAAAGGAACTGATGTTGAAGTTTTGAATGGTAAAAAGAAATCAGGCGATTTGAAAGAAGGTTTACAAACGCATATTCATGTAGTAGTTTCGGCACGGGATAGTGAGCAGAAAATTACGCTGAATCCGAATACTTCAAACAGGAATAGATTTAAAATGACGGCTTGGTTTGAAGCAAACCAGCGGCAATTTAACCAACAATTTGATTTCAAACCCGAATCAAAAGAAGTAAGTCAGCCAAAAGATAAAACCGCTTATTTTATCCTTTGGACTGAAAAGAAATTACAGGCTTTGGAGAAACTGGGCATTAATGATAAGCAAATTACTGAAATTAGAAAAATTGCTCAATCGAAAAATAACAGCACCGATTTTCGTAAAAATCTGAGCGAAATTGTGTATGAAGTTAGAGTGAAAAGTAAAAATCAATCGCAGAAAAAAGCATTAATTTTACCCGAACAAATCAAGTCTTTAAACGATTCAGCAGCTTTTAAAAGCAAGTCTGAGCTTGAATTATCGCCATCGAGTAAATCATTTTTGGGTGAATTCAAATCATTTCAACACTTCTTTTCCACAATCGCAACCGAAGAATTTAATCAAAACCAAGGGCAATCGCCAAAAAGGAAACGAAATAGAAAGAAAGGCTTGTCTCAAAATAACAACAATCAAGAAATTTCTATGTAGAAATATTTTCAATTAGATAGATTGATTATGAAAAACGAAAAAATACATTATTGGTCGATTACAATAACGCTGATGAGTTTAGTTTTTGGCGAGGCATTTATTCGGTATTTTGTGGAAATAAAATCAATCCCATTCCAATTGGCGACTCGATTTGTTTTGTACTACAATATTTATGGAATTTGGGTACGATTAGGTAGTTTTTCTATCTTTTGGGTGTTCTTTTATACGAGTCGAAAACAATCACTGGCCGAGAAATATGCTGTTACGCCCAGAAAAACACTCAGCCAAGAATATGCTAAATATTTGACTCTTACTTATATTTTTTGTGGAATAATTGGTCTATTTGCCATCTATTTGCCATTCCCTTTTTTTACTTTTTTAATCTATTTTGCAATTTTTACACTCAGTTTTCTATTTTCTTACTTCCCTGTTAAAGAAATTGAGAGGGTACAAACGGATAAAAAAAGGAATGATACGAAGTATTCTTTGCATCTAAAAGGGGATGATAACAAATGGGTAAACATCACAAATCCATTTCGTGGAATATTGGTCATTGGGTCAAATGGTGGCGGCAAGACAGTTTCAACGGCTGAACCTTTTATCGAACAATTTGCTCAAAAAAACTATGCAGGAATCATTTATGATTATAAATTTCCTTCACTATCTGATATTGCCTATCTACATTTCTCGACCAAAAGAAAAGTTGATACTGGGGAATTACAACCCACTTTTTACGTGGTCAATTTTTCGGATATTAGTAAATCTCACCGTTTCAATCCATTGAATCCCAAATATCTGAAAAGTCAAATTTATGCGACTGAGTTTGCCAAAGCATTGGTGGTCAATTTCAATACGGAATCGAATCAAAAATCAGACTTTTGGGTGAAATCTTCTACTGCTTTTTTGACTGCCATTATTTGGTTTTTGAAAAAACACCATCCTGCATTTTGCACCATTCCACACTTAGTGAGCATCATTACGGGCTTTTCTTATCGAGATACAATGGCAATGCTTGAAACTGACGATGAATGTGCCAAAATTATTCGTTCGGTGCTGACAGCTCGTGATGAAAGAGCAGGCAATCAATTATCGGGTGTAGTGAGTTCTTTACAAATTGATTTTGCCACTTTAAACGACCCAAATTTAACTTATGTACTATCGGGTGATGATTTTGATTTGAATATCAATGACCCGAAGCATCCAAAAGTTATTTGTGTAGGAACTGATAATCACATTGCCGCAGCACTTTCACCGATTATATCGTTGATTTTTTCGGTGGCACTTAAACAAATGAATGAACACAGTAAACACCATTCTTTTTGTTTATTGGATGAAGCCGCTCAAATTAACATTCCCCGATTATCGAATATACCAGCCACTTGCCGAAGTAATAAACTTTCAGTCGTATTTATGGCACAAAATTTAACCCAAGTAGAAGATAAATATGGCAAACCCGAAGCAGAATCTTTATTAGCCAACTTAAATTACCAGTTTTTCACGAGAACAACCGTATTTTCAACGGCAGATTATATTTCAAAAATGATAGGAGAAACTAAATTAATTGCCAAAAGTGAGAACCAAAGTCATAGTTCAAAAGGTCTAAATTCAACAAATAATTCAGTCGGAGACAATTTTTCAGAAGTTGAAAAACGTGCTGTAAAACCTCAAGATATTTTGAATCTGCAAGCGGGCGAAATTGTAGGCATTAGAGCCATCGAGCCGAGCGATTTGAAAGCTGGAACTGTGATTCCTACCTGCAAGATGAAAGTTATTCGAGAGGTGTTCTCCACTATTGAGGGAATGAATGGAACATATAAAAAAGATGGTTCTTTTCAAACAAATAGCAAACCAATTCCGAGTTTTAATACTCAATTTGAGATCGAAAAATTGACGAATAAAATCACCGAAGATTGTAGAAAAATGCTCAATATTTTGTAAATTGAATACTCAAAAAACTCCAAAATGGACACATTTATAAAAATTTTAAAATTCATTTTCCGTGCAATATGGGCAGTATTTATATTTTCGGTAAAGACCATTTTTACCATTGCGGGAATCATCCTCCGAAATACTCAGAAATCGGATAAAGGATTTTATAAAGAGGTAGAAGAAAAAGGAAATTATACTGGAATGTATGATTAAATAGTGATGTTGCATTTTATGCAACGGAGTATTAGGACTCATTTTAGTCCCACCCACCTGCCACACAAGACTTTGCCCAACACTTAAATACCTTTCCGCACAGCCTAAAATTTGTTGGGGCTATGCACGGGCTTTCTGCCATTCCGAAAAAGAATCGCAAACGCATACAAATATTAGGCTTTTCTGCCGCACATTTAGGTCAGGCAAGCCTTTTGGCTATGCTACCCACCCATTATACGCTAAAAATCTATGTACTTTCGTAAGAAAAAACGTTATTTTTTGAGAAAAGTAAATCAATTATTACTTTCTCTTTTATTGCCATTTCCATAATATGACAACATTGATTAGTGGGAAATTGAGTAAGTCTATCTCAAATATATTTAAAAGAGAAGAGTAAAACGGATTTATAGAGTCGAGTTTAAAAACAAGAGATATAGTGCAATTGTTCGGTTTGATAACGTAGAATTACGGTGTCCATCGTTTATGTAAGTTTCACTTGAATATTCCGATTAAATTGACCACCTAATTCCCATTTCATTAAAATGGGTCATGCTAAGTTACATCATTTGATGAAAAGTGAGGGTTTATTGGTCAGAAAGAAGAGTCGTAGGGTTGTTAAAACGAATTCTGACGACTCTTTGAAAAAGTATCCGAATCTGATAAAAGATATTATTCCAACTGAAATGGAATCTTTGTGGGTATCAGATATGACGTATGTACCATGTGGGAGTGGCTTTGATTATTTATCGTTGATTATGGATGCTATTTCGCTGAAGATTGTGGGTTGGTATTTACAAAACACACTGGAATCCAAAAGTCCTGTATTAACCCTGAAAATGGCGTTAGAATTCCGCACTAAATCCACCAAATTAATACACCATTAAGACTGGTACTGCTCATGGCGTATGGATTTGTTGAGGAATAAAAATGTAAAAATTAGTATGTGTTAATGAGAATTGAATGGTTGAAAGACTAAAGTGTCCATTAAACGATGATGCATATACTACTAAAAAAACTTATCATAAGTGCTAAGACAAAATTGTTTTTATAATATTTATAATTGGATTATCTTTGAGTTATGAAAAAGAGATTTATCCAATTAAGTTCATCTGAAATATTAACATTGGAAGATGTTCGTAATCATCATCCACAATTTCAGTTTAGAAACCGTAGCCATTGCTTGTTGTTGAGTAGTCAAGGACACAACATTTCCAGTTTGGCGAGTATTTTTAATGTTAGTCGGATTACCATTTATAATTGGCTCAATCGTTGGGACAATCAAGGATTAATGGGCTTATATAATGAAAAAGGGCAAGGTTGTAAACCCATTTTGACAGATGCCGACATCGAAAAAGTTAAGCAGCGAGTTAAAGAAAATCGCCAACAACTCAAAGAAGTTCGGACTCAATTAAAAATAGATTTATCCAAAGATTTTTCTGATAAAACCCTAAAACGTTTTTTAAAAAGCTTGGTGGCAAGTGGAGACGATTTAGGAAAAATCTAAAATCTGCTCAAGACCAAGAAGATTATCAAGACAAACTTGAATGTTTAATTGAATTACAAGACCTTGAAAAACAGGGAAATATTTCACTTTTCTATGGTGATGAATCTGGATTTTGCTTAAATCCAGTCATTCCATATGGCTGGCAATTTTCTGACGAACAAGTTAACATTTTACCAACAAGGAGCAAACAATTGAATGTTTTAGGTTTTATGAATCAAGCCAATGAACTACATACTTTCGAGAATGAAGGTAGTATTAATTCTGCATTTGTCGTGGCATCTATTGATAAATGGATTACAGAAATACAAATTGATACTACCAAAAAAATGACTGTTTTAGTGCTTGACAATGCTCCGATTCATCATTCAAAATTATTTAATAAACAAATTGAAATATGGCAAGAAAAGAATCTTTTCATCTTTTTTTTACCCAAATATAGTCCACATCTGAACAAGATAGAAACCCTTTGGCGTAAGACTAAATATGAGTGGGTCAGACCCGAAGATTATTCTTCTTACAAAAACCTAAAACAGGCGGTTCGCAATATATTTAGACTCTTTGGTGAAAAATATAAAATCAATTTTAAAAGTTGAATTATAAAATTAAATCTGTCTTAGCACTAATATTCTATAATATATGATAATCAAGACATTACAAAGAAAAAAAACCCTAACTTCATATCCTACTTACGAAAAGTAGTAGAAAAATACTGTTCAATAGTGGTCGAGCCTACTGAATAGAAGGCAAATTGTTAAATTTAACTTGTTTTTTGCTTGTAAATTATTTTTTTATTACCTTTACCTATTGTAAATCTGATCAAGTTTGGTTATCTATAATTATAATTATAATTATAATCAAAGTAAGTCGTTTTTCCTAATGCTGAAAATAGTTATTCTTTTGGGTAACCCCAACAATCCCCAATTTATTAAGTGAGTTCTTTACTTCAAGAAAATGAGTAATGGGAAAAGAATCAGTTTCAGTAAGAATATTTTTTTTTATAGGTTCTTTATTTTTTAATTAAAACTAATGCTGGTTTTCTTAAAAAGAAATGCACAATTGCTCGTTTCAATTTATTTAATTATATTAATTCTTTTAGCCACTTTGCCAATCAATGGCTCAGAGTCAACAGCTAATAAAACCTTTGTAGCTGAAATTCGACTTGACTACATTATTCATGCAACATTCTTAATTCCTTGGATGAGTTTTTTACTATTATTTGATTGGAAAACCAAGAAAGTATATGTAATATGGTTCTTAGTTGGCTCACTTATAGCTTTTTTTATAGAGTACATTCAATATTTTTTACCTTATCGAACCTATAATATTTTAGATTTATTAAATAATTTTTTAGGCTTATTTTTAGGTATTTTAATTTGGATAATCATACTAATCTCCAAAAGCATTTATTTTAAGTAAGTTAGCTTTTTATTTCTAATACAAATTTGATGTGGAATATTTTCAATAAAATCCAAAAAAAAACAATTTTTACGTTTTTAAAAACAGATATGCACTCTCATCTATTGCCAAATGTTGACGATGGAGTTCATAATGAAGAAACGTCATTTAATTTTATTAAAAACTTAATAGAATTGGGATATAAAAAATTAATTCTTACCCCACATATTTATAGTGAATTATACCCTAATAAGAAAGATGATTTGATTAGAAAATTTAATGTTTTAAAAGATAATATTGAAAAAAATAAAATTCCTATCCAAATAGAATTAGCAGCAGAATATTATATTGATAAAAGATTTAAAGAGTTAATTCAAGACAATGAACTTTTAACTTTTGGCGATAAATTCATCTTAGTAGAAACTTCTTTTGTTGGTTTACCATTAAATTTCGAAGAAACATTATTTGAACTAATTACTTTAGGATATCGACCTGTTCTCGCACACCCCGAACGATATAATTATTTTTTAAAAAACCTGAAATATTTTAGGCATTTACATGAACGTGGCATTTTTTTACAAATAAACTTATTATCTTTGGTAGGATATTACGGGAGTGAGTCATATAAAATTGCAGAGTATTTATTAAAAGAGAGAATAGTTTCTTTTATAGGTACAGACCTTCATAACGAAAGACATTTAGAGCAAATTAAAAAAATAAATTTTTCTAATAGTTTCCTTAAACTTTTAGAAAACCAACCACTTTTAAATAACCAAATTTAAAAGGTAGTTTTTTATTAAAGTAATTCAAACAATCAATTTTAGCAAAATATTAGACATCAATTAATACCAAGAGAATTTTTTAGAATGAATAAAATGGACACAAACACTTTCTAAAATTCTCAAAATTATATTCTTATTAATACATTAACTAATAGTTATGAGAGGACTACTTCTACCCACCATTCTACTTCTTTTTAACCTTTGGAGTTTTAACCAAGCCTATTCACAAGGTTTACTAAAAAAGAATACATATGAATTAGAGGCTGGTGCTTATATATCAAGTACAAAAAATCTACCCTTTTGGCTTCATTCAAACCAATATGGGGAAATTCCTCTGCAATCGAATGTACTTACTCTTCGTGGCCAAATGGAGAAAGAATATAATGAAGGTGATTTTAAAAAACAAAAATTAAAGAAATGGTCTTACGGTTATAAAGTTCGGGCGGTAGCAAATGTGGGAAAAGTTAATCAATTATTGATTCCTGAGATATATTTTAAAACCAAATTTAAAGCTTTTGAGTTTTATGTAGGACGTAAAAAAGAAATATTTGGATTGACTGATACTACTTTAGGTTCTGGTTCTTATATCTGGTCAGGTAATGCTCTTCCTATTCCAAAAATTCAAATTGCTATTCCAAATTATATTCCAATTCTGAAGAATAAATTAATCTCAGTTAAAGGTAATTTTTCACATGGCTGGTTTGGCTCGGCCGATTCTACAAAAAACTATTTTTTACATCAAAAAAGTATATACTTTAGAATAGGCAAACCCTTTTGGAAAATTAATTTACACGCTGGATTAAATCACCAAGTACAATGGGGAGGAAGTCCAACCAAGCCATTTATTCAAGGGGGGTCAAATGCCTATATTTCTAAGTATGGCAGTGATTTAGAAGCCTATTTCTATGTTTTAACTGGAAAAGCATTAATTCCTGATGGCAAATATGTTAGTGGCCAGTTTTCTGGTGAAGGAGGAAATCGATCTGGCAATCATTTGGGTACAATTGATTTTGCCATTGAATTCAATAATAGTTTCAGTAACATTCTTTTGTATAAACAATCAATCTATGAAGATGGCTCATTAGCTGTATTAAGTAATGTAAATGATGGCCTCTATGGTATATCTTTAACTAAAAAAGGAGCAACCAAGGGATTAATAAAAATAAATTTTGAGTTACTTGATACAAGAAATCAAGGTGGAGAATTATCAGCACTTGGTATAACAACACCGCAATTAAGAGGACAAGATGATTATTTTAACAATGCCACTTATGAAGAGGGATGGGTGTACAAAAAAAATACAATTGGTACAGCATTTTTAATGCCTATCAGCAATTCTCCTTTTCTTTCAAGTAAATTTGGTTCGACCAAAATCAATCCTAATTATATCCTAAATAACAGAGTAAAAGCCTACTCAATAGGTATTTACTCAAAAATTAAAAGTGTAGAATTAAAAACGAGAGTATCTTTAAGTGAAAATTTGGGTAGTTATCTTTATGCACCCTTTAATGTGAAGCAGTTATCTATAATGCAACAAATTTCATTTCCTGTTAAAAAATATTTTGTTCATACGAACATCGGCTATGACAATTCAGGGCTATTTGATAAAAATTTGGGAATTGTATTTCTAATAAAACGATATTTTTAATCTTCCACCATATATTCCTTAAAAAATGAAATATTTCTATATAGTATTATTCTTTTTATATTCAACTGTTTGTATAGCTCAAAATGAGATAGTTTCCAACGAAAGTTCTTCAGCATATTTTAAAAATAATGATATTAGTGATTATTCTCTTAAAGATGATTCTTTAAAGAGAGTACGTATATTCCTAAGCTCAGTTATTAAGCACGATGAAAAAAAACAATCAATGAAGCAAATATTAGCTTTGTATGCAAAATTACCCAAAGCAAAATTAGATTATAAACTTGGAAAGTATATGGCACCCGTTGGTGCTGTTACTACAATTGGGGGGGGGAGCTTAGTATATTCTGCTTTGAAGGGAAAACAAGGCTCCGCTTTAGTGAAAGGAAAAACTTATGATTACAAGATAAGAAGTTTGCCAAAACTTTTGGTTGGCTTGGGCTTATTTGCAGGCGGGCTATGTTTAATTGAATTTTCCAATGAATTAATTAATACATCAGTAGAAATCTATAATTATAAAAATAACCCAAAGAAGAGAATTGGCTTCGTACAAAAAGGAGAAGTTGGGTTGACACCAATGGGAAATATTGGGTTTATTATGAAGTTCTAATTTTAATCAGTAGAATTTATTAAAATATCAATAATTTTTGATGCTGCATAACCGTCGCCATAGATATTTTTAAATATAATTTTATTATCTCCATCAAAAGTATGAAAGGCTTTCAATAAAGTATCTTTATTTGCATCGCATAATATTCCAGCACCATTTTTAATTATTTCTACCCACTCAGTTTCTGAACGTATTATAATACAAGGCCTTGCAAAAAAGTAAGCTTCTTTTTGTACTCCCCCTGAATCAGTAATTACAATACGTGCTTTTTTCTCTAATAGTATCATTTCCAAATAAGATACTGGCGGTAAAAGTAATATGTTACTATTCTGATTGATAGCTGTCCAGAGTGCTAAGTCAAGAATACTCTCAGCTTGTTTAAGTGTGCGAGGATGTAATGGTAATACAATCTTTGTATTTTTTGAAACTTCCAACAAAAATTCAAATATGGCTGTGAGACGTGAAATATCATCCGTATTATTGTTTCTATGTATTGTAGCTAAAACATATTCATTTTCAAAAAGTGTATATTTCTCAAGTATATCACTTTTCTCTTCAGCAATCTGAACAAAATATAGGATATTATCATACATCACATCTCCAACATTATAAATGCCGGGCTTATCTATAGTGAAGGGCGGTTTTGAATTAAGTTGAAAACCCTCCTTCCAAAGGTTTTTTAAACCTGTTGCTGTAGGAGAAAATAAAAATGTAGAAACATGGTCTGCTATAATTCTGTTGATTTCTTCGGGCATACTTTTATTATATGAACGTAGCCCTGCTTCTATATGCACAATTGGAATACTGATTTTAGCTGCGGCAATCGCTCCTGCCAATGTCGAATTAGTATCTCCATATATTACCAAAAAATCAGGTTTTTCATTCAATAAAATATTTTCGATACCCTCAATCATTTTGGCAGTTTGTACCCCATGATTTCCTGAGCCAATATTTAAGTTGTAATTAGGGCGTGGAATATTTAGCTCTTCAAAAAACACATTCGACATATTTTCGTCATAATGTTGCCCCGTATGTACAATTATTTCTTCAATTAAATGGTTATAATTAATTTTAATTGCTCTACTCAAAGCAGCAGCTTTAATAATCTGAGGTCTAGCACCAATAATAGTAAGTATCTTTTTCACAAATGCTCGTTTTCGACAAAGAAATATTTTTTAATAAGATTCTTAAGACTTTGAAATAACAGCTCTCTGAGCCAAAACACAGGTTGGTTGCTCCACCGCTGAGGATGAAACGTAAACATTATTTTATTTGGCAATTCGCCATTATAGGCAGCCTTTATAATATCATCAGTGCTATGGAAAGTTTGAGTATATGACGATTTTACTTTATCGCGTACACTTACATTAACTCCATCCCATTTTCTGCCAGTATCTGTCAAATAAAATACTTCATCAAAATTTACATCAAAATAAGGTTCTCCTACAATACCCAAATCCTTATAGTGGTATTGATTCCATAAATCTTTTGAATTATATTTTGACATTGGACTGCCGTGCATGCATATAGTTGACACTGGTACTAATTTTC
>NZ_JAYWCU010000152.1:0-47713 GCF_043780375.1 Emticicia sp.
GGATAGCCTTCGGCTGAGCGTAAAAGCCCTTCATCTAAATAAGGCACACCTGGCAATGATGTAATTTTGTTTTTCACATCGGCAATAATACCTGTAATATCATATTTCAATTTGCCAATTTTGTTGCGATAAGTTGCCGAAAATTCCCAACCACGATTTTCCATCGAACCAAGGTTTAAGTAAGCAGGACTAAGCCCTACGTAGTTAGGAATAGGTTTACGAAGTAAAATATCGGAGATTTGTTTTATGTAATAATCAGCCGTGATACTCAAGCCTTTGATAAGCACCAAGTCGATACCAATATCAGTTTGCTTTGATTTTTCCCAGCCAATTCCTGCATTAGCGGCTTCGGTAAGTGCATAGCCAGGATTAATAGTACCATTGAAATAATAGTCAAGTCCAGATGAATAGTTACTCGCAAAAGGATAATTATCAGGCAAACCTTGGTTTCCGAGTGTTCCGTACGAAGCTCTAATTTTGCCAAATTGCAAGAAAGAAAGCTCTTTCATGAAATTCTCGTTGGTAAATACCCACCCTGCTGAGGCAGATGGGAAGAAACCCCATTGCTTATTTAAGGCTTGTGAAAATCTTGAAGAACCTTCATAACGACCATTGACCTCGATCAAATATTTATCTTGAAAAGCATAGGTCAAACGCCCGAATCCAGCAGCTAAAGCACTCTGGCTTGTTCCTCCATTATTGTTACGATTCGCTCCACCTAAATCTAAATAAGGCAAATTTTCATTAATAAAATCGGTTCTTGATGCACCTAAACTACGATTTGAGCTTTCTTCACTTTGAAAGCCAAACATAATTTTAGCATCGTGTGCAGCTTTTGTAAGTTGGTAAGATGCTTGAGCCAAAAATGTATTACGGAAATTGAACGAATAACTTTCACCTAAGCTATTGGTGCCTGGGTATCTTGAACTAAGGTCGTAAGAGCGAGTGCCGATATTTGGTGTATAAATGTCGAAATTCTTTTGAAAACGCTTGCTGTTTGGAGTCCATTGTTCACGGGCATAAGAGGCTTCAAATTCCAATCCTTTGATTGGCGTATAATTGATTTGAGCTTTCCCAAAAATAGTTGGCGTAATGACAGTAAGTGTTCCACTCGACTCGGCTTGTCCAAGTGGATTTCGATTATTCGATTGACCTGCATTGCCATACATACCATCACCAAATTTGGCTGGACCAGTAGCAGGAAGACCAATTGCTTGACGAATAATGAATTCGGGAGTAGAGCCTGCTGGTTCGACTCGAGTGCCTTGGTTGAAAAACAATGTGCCTGACAAGCGTAATTTTTCATTTATTTTAATGTCAGGATTCATTCTAATATCCAAACGACTATATCTATTATTTGGAATTAATCCTTGTTGTGATAAATATGAAACTGAGGTAAACAAACTTGCCTTATCAGAACCAGCATCAATCGTAACATTATGATTTTGCATGATACCGCTATTTGTCAGCAATAATTTCACCCAATCATTATCAAAAACTTCGATATTATCAACAGGACTGGTTTTGTATTTTTCAATCAAAGCCAATGGGAAAACAGTTGCAGTTGGATTTCCTGTTTGTGTTTGTTGAGCAATATTGCTCAATTCCATGTGTTCAACTGCGGTAACTTTTCCAGGAATATTCGTTGCACTTTGTTGAGTCAAGAAACCGTTGTAACTAACCTTAATTCCACCTTTACTACCACGGCGAGTTTTTACAAGTACCACGCCATTTGCTCCACGAGTACCGTAAATCGAAGTAGAAGCAGCATCTTTCAATACGGTGATACTTTCTATCGAATTTGGGTCAAGATTATCCATGCTCGACACAACTCCATCAACCATAATTAAAGGTCCAACACCTGAAAAAATAGAACCAATACCACGAATACGAATGTTTGCCCCATCGGCACCAGGTTTTCCCGAAGATTGCCAAACTGAAATACCGGGAGCTAACCCTTGTAGCAATTGGCTCGATGAAGATACTTGTCGGCGGGTAAGTTCTTCGGTTTTGAACTGTGAAACCGAACCAGTAAGGTTAGCTTTTTTCTGAATTCCGTAGCCAACCACCACTACATCGTCTAATAATTTGTTTGATTCTGCCAAAGTTACTTCAATCGTACTTTGATTTCCTATAAGCACTTCTTTGGTTTCATAGCCAATAAAAGAAAAAATTAACACAGCTTTTTCTGAAACAGTCATGCTGAATTTGCCTTCTGTGTCTGAAATAACTCCTTTACCAGAAGTTTTTTCAAGAATTGATACATTCGGAAGAGCTTCGTTGGTAGCTCCGTCGATAATTTTTCCCTTAACGATTTTTTGCTGTGCTTGAAGCGTCAGCAACACCCAAAAGGAGAAAAAGAGCGTGAGTAGAGATTTTTGTTTCATATTTAATACTAATAGTTTAAAAAAAACATGATAAGCAGTGAAATAATGTAAGAGATTCTTGTAAAATTTTACATCATTAGAATGATAGCATTTGTTTAAATTTTAAGGGTTAAAGTGCAAAAATATTTGTTTTAATTCATTTTTTAACAAACTTATATAAAATTTTAAATAAAGATTGTAAAATATTTGAATTTATTTCTGACTTTTGTTCAATCATATTGTTAAATGGTAGTTTTTCTGGGGGAAAATACAGATTTTAGCATAATTACTGAAGCATTTTATTTAACCCTAATATTTGATAAACCAGTATGAGAAAAAACATAGTTATTGTCATTTATTTACTTTTTTGTATAGCTCTACCTTCAATCTCTCAGAATAAATATTCGAGTAAAATTTTGCTTATTCCATTAGATGACCGCCCACCGTGTTTGCAGTTTCCTATCAAGATGGGTTTAATAGGGGATGTTGAACTTGTGACACCGCCAAAAGAGCTATTGGGACGATTTTTAGAGTTTGGCAAATCAGATGAAATAATCAATTGGATTTCGAGCCAAAATTTAAAGACTTTTGATGCAGCCATTGTATCAATAGATATGCTCGCCTACGGAGGTTTGGTTGCTTCACGTGTGCATGAAACTCTTTTAACAAAAGCTTTGAAAAGAGTAGAAATTGTGAAGGCAATTCGTCAGAAATCGCCAAATATGAAAATCTATGGTTCGAGTGTTATCATGCGTTTAGCTCCAACAGGTGATGGGAAAAATGAAGATTACCGAGAAAAATTGGCAAAATGGGCAGAGGTTTCGCCAGATGAAACTCAAAAAAAATTGATTGAAAAACTCGAAATGGAGATTCCAAAAGATGCACTTTTCAATTATAAAGCTGCCAGAGAACGCAATCTCAAAATTAATCTTTACGCCGCAGAATTGACTAAAAATAAAGTTTTTGATTACCTGATTTTGTCACAAGATGATGCTAAACCCAGAGGGGTTCATGTAAAAGATAGAGAAATACTTACCCAATATGTAAAAAACAATAATTTGGGCGAACAAATAGCCATTCAACCAGGAGCCGATGAAGTTTCAATGTTATTATTGGCTCGTTCGGTAGCTGATAAATACAATTATCGACCGAAAATCAAAGCCATTTATTCGTCAGAAAGCATGGCAAATAAAGAAATGCCGTTTGAAGATCGTCCATTACGCAAAACGGTGAGTTTTCATATCAAAGCGGTGGGAGCAAAAGAAGTAACGGATGAAAAACAAGCCGATATTTGCTTTTTCGTATTCACTTCAAGACTTGAAGAAGGTCGAGCCAAAAGCTTTGCCGATACAATCAATCTGTTTTCAAAGCAAAATAATAAAGGAATTATCGTTGTTGATATTGACCCAAAAGGCGATGTACAAGGAGGGGATATTCCGTTTACTGAAGCATTGAAAAATGAAGCTGTTTTCTCAAAAACGTATGGTTATGCCTCTTGGAATACCGCAGGAAATGCAATCGGAACAGCTCTGCCTCACGGAATTTTGTATGGAGTATCGAAAAATGTGTCTAAATTAAACTCTAAAAATGAAATTATTACTCGAATGAGCGAAGCCCAAACTTGGTTTATGTTGAATCGCTTGTTAGATGATTATAGTTATCATTCGATCGTTCGGCCAATGGCAGCAAAAATGATTCGTGAAAATAAATGGAATGCTTACCGTTTGACTGATGAACAAACCAAAACAACCCAACAATTCTGTACCAAAGAATTATTGCCGATTGCTGTTAAAACTATTGAAGGCTTTTACCCAAAAAACAGTGGTAAATCTATACAACTTTTATCATTTACATTTGACTTGCCTTGGAATCGAACATTTGAAGCTGAGATTACTTGCCAAATAAAAAAATAAACACCAGCATATCTAAAGGAGATAATTCCTCAATCTTAATTTTTTAGCAACTAAATATGATTGCACTTGGTTTACTTCTGATATTTATCGTTTTCGCAACACTCATGTTTTTGCGAAAAATACCTGCTTTGCTGGCATTACCTGGAATGGCAATTATGATTGCATTAATTGCCGGCCTTCCTACAACAGATGTTTTGAATAATATTATTGCTCAAGGTTCTGTAAAACTCAGCTCAGTTTACGTGGCGGTTTTTGCAGGGGCTATGATGGGGCGTGTACTCATTCAGACAGGAATTGCAGAGGAAATAATTAAGCGAGCTGCCGAGTTTGGCGGAGAAAAACCATTAGTTGTATCTTTCGGTTTGATGTTTGTAACAATTATTTTATTTACGACTTTACAAGGTTTGGGAGCAATTATTACGGTTGGTTCGCTTGTTTTACCTATTATGATGAGCCTTGGAGTGCCTCGAAAATTGGCAGGTACACTTTTTATACTCGCTTTTGCCACAGGTTTTATATTTAATCCGATTTTATTTACACTTTATCGACAACTTTTACAACTCAAAGAAACCGAACCCATACCTACGCAGGTATCAACATTTGCCTTTATTTTGTTAGGATTAATGCTTGTAATGCTTGTGAGTTATGCTCTCATTGCCGCAAAGCGTTCGGGTGAAATGTTATTGATGTCGGCAGTTTCAAAAGATGAGCTACTCAAAAGAGATAAAAACAAAAAAGTGCCATTTATTGCATTGTTTACGCCCGTCGTACCATTGATATTGTTTTTTGGATTCAATTATTTTAATACCAAACTCGACTTTATAGCGGCATTTATCATTGGTTCATTGTTTGGAGTATTAGTAACTGACTGGCGAAATGCCATAAAAACACTCACCGCATCAGCCATAAAAGGTGTAGAAGATGGAGCTCCTGCGGCTATTTTAATGATGGGCATTGGTATGTTGCTCAATGCACTAAACCTACCAGTTATTAAAACAGCTCTTGAACCACTTATTTTATCATTGCCTTTTCATTCAACATTATTTTATATAGCTTTTTTTGGACTTCTTTCGCCTTTGGCTCTATATCGAGGTCCTTTAAATATTTTCGGCATTGGCATCGGTTTATTTACAATTATGTTTGGCACAACAGTTTTACCGCCAATAGCTTTGTTAGCTGCAATTATGTGCGTAGTACAGGTGCAAAATGTGTGTGATCCTACCAATACACATAGTGTATGGATTGCCAATTTTGTGGGTATTCGAGTAGAAGACTTTACTAAAGAAACCCTTCTTCCCATGATGTTGGTGTGTATTATTGGTTTGATAGTTTCAGCATTAATGTTTCTTTGATTTTAGATGTGAAAACTTGCGAAATTTGTCACATCCTTCCTAAAAATATGAAAAAACAAGTTCGAGTTGGCATTGATGTAGGTGGTACTTTTACCGATGTGGTGGTCATTGACCATTCTACCAGAGAAGTGATTTCTCAACTGAAAGTGCCAACTACGCACGATTCAACTGAGGGAGTAGCGGCGGGCATTATTGATGCTATCAATCGTGCATTATCTGAATTAGGTATTTTGCCCGAAGAAGTAGTTTTTATAGCTCATTCTACTACACAAGCAACTAATGCACTTTTAGAAGGTGATGTAGCAAAAGTTGGTATTATTGGTTTGGGAAGTGGGCTTGAAGGTTTAAAAGCAAAAATAGATACAAATATTCCAGCTATTGAACTTGCTCCCAATCGCTTTTTGAATATTGAACACGCTTTTTTGTCTGACCAAAATCTTACAGAAAAAACAATTATTGACCAAATAATTAGTTTTCAGAAAAAGGGGGTTGAGGTGATTGTTAGCTCGGAAGCATTTGGAGTGGATAAACCAGAAAATGAGTCTTTGATAAGCAAAAAAGCTCAAGAAATGGGTATTTTTGCTACTTCTGGTCACGAAGTTTCAAGCCTTTATGGGCTGAGAATACGCACCAGAACTGCTGTAATCAATGGAGCAATTTTGCCAAAAATGATACATACGGCCACCATGACCGATGAGTGCGTAAAACGTGCAGGAATTACTGCTCCCTTAATGATTATGCGTTCGGACGGAGGCGTAATGAGTGTAGAAGAAGTGCATCGAAGACCCATTATGACGATGCTTTCGGGGCCAGCGGCGGGTATTGCAGGAGCATTGATGCACGAACGAGTTTCGGATGGAATTTTTATCGAAGTAGGTGGAACAAGTGCTGATATTTCGGTGATTCGAGATGGACAACCACAAACAAAAGCTGCCAAAGTAGGTGGGCATCGCACTTATTTGAATACTTTGGATGTAAGAACTTTGGCCATTGCTGGAGGTAGTATGATTAGAGAATCGGGCGGAAAAATTGTTGATGTTGGCTCACGTTCTGCACATATTGCGGGTTTGCATTATGCTTGCTTTCAAAAAACAGAGATATTTGAAAATGCTCGATTGGTTCATCTTCGACCTACCGAAAAAGATGCCGATGATTATATTGCCATTGAAACTATCAGTGGACAACGTTTTTCGCTTACGCCAACTTGTGCCGCAAATTTATTGGGTATTATTCCTGATACAGCTTTTGCAAAAGGAAATGCAGAAACAGCTAAATTAGCTTTTAAGCCTTTGGCAGATAAAATAGGTAAAACGGTTGAAGAAACCGCCCAAGAAATACTCGAAATTTCATGCCGAAAAGTAGCTAAACAGTTAGATGAATTGATTGAAGAGTACCATTTAGATAGAAATACAGTCGAACTAATTGGCGGCGGAGGAGGTGCTGCTTCATTGGTTTTATTTACAGGAAAATTAATGAATCTTCCTGCAAGATTAGCCAAAAAAGCCGAAGTAATTTCAACCATTGGCGTAGCTTTAGCAATGGTGCGAGATACGATTGAACGAAATATTGTAGAGCCAACACCCGAAGATATTTTGTCTGTTAGAAAAGAAGCTGCAGAGGCAGTTATAAAAATTGGAGCTGTTCCCGAAACGGTAGAAGTACAAGTAGAAGTAGATACCCGAAGAAACTTGGTAAGAGCCACAGCATTTGGTACAACTGAACTTAAAAGGAATGATGGTAGCTCAAAATCAATAACCTTGGATGGTTGTAAGGCTGCGGCGGCACATTCGATGCAAACTGATATTGATACTGTTTATTTGTTAGGAGAAACGGCTTCTTTGTATGCTTTTGTAGCTGAAAAGGAATTTAAAAGCCTGTTTGAACTATTTAAAAATAAGCAAAAAGCAGTAAGAATTATTGATAAAACAGGCGTGGTTAGGCTTCAAAGAAGCAATGCAGTTGTTTATTCGTGCCAAATAGCTGAGGCTTTAGATTTACTCGAAAAAGTGATTAATGATTTAACCGACTTCGGTGATGCTGGTCGTAGTTTGCCCGACATACATTTATTGGTTGGCTCAAGAATTATAAACCTTTCGGGCTTGGCGGAGTTAGAACAAGCTATCGCTTTAGCAAGAACTGAACTCGAAAATATGCCGAACGATGCACCCATTGTGATAGTGGCTTCAATCAAATAATTACAATTCTAATGACAGATTTTCAAACAGATATATTAATTGTTGGTGGTGGAGTAGGTGGAGTTGCTTGTGCAAAAGCTGCTTGTGAAGCTGGCTTAAATGTGATTTTAACTGAGGAATCCGACTGGATTGGTGGGCAATTTACGAGCCAAGCAACGCCTCCCGATGAGCATGGTTGGATAGAGCGATTTGGCTGTACGAAGTCGTATCGAAAATTCCGTGAAGATGTGCGGGTATTTTATAGAAACCATTATCCACTAACAAAAGAAGCAGCTGAAAATCCATTTTTCAACCCTGGTGATGGTTGGGTTTCTCCACTATGTGCCGAGCCGAAGGTTTTTTTAGCTGTTTTGGAAGAAACTTTAGCACCTTTTCTTGAAAAAAAACAATTGACAATTTTAAGACAACATATTCCTATTGCTGCGGATTTTGAAGAAAATAAAGTCAAAAATATTACGCTACTAAATACTCAATCCTCTATAAATATAATTATTTCTGCAAGCTATTTTGTTGATGCAACAGAATTGGGAGATTTACTTCCTCTTACTCAAACTGAATTTGTAACTGGCTCGGAAAGTCGAACTGAAACGGGTGAACCGAGTGCAAAAGAAGAGGCAAATCCTCATAATTCACAAGCATTTTCGATGTGCTTTGCGATGAGCTATCACGAAGCAGAAGATTGGACAATTGAGCGACCTATGAATTATGAATTTTGGCGAAGTTTTATTCCTAATTTACAACCAGCTTGGAGTGGAAAATTATTGAGCCTCACAGGCTTGAGTCCCCGAACACTTGAGCCAGTCTATTATAATTTTAAACCAAATAATGAGCCAAACAAGGCTTTTGCGGGTTTATGGACATATCGCAGGATTTTACATAAAAATAATTTTCTTGAAAATGCTTACGATTCGGACGTGACTTTGGTAAACTATCCTCAAATTGATTATTTATTGGGCGATTTATTAGGGGCAACAAATAATGAAAAACAAAAAATAATAGCAAAAGCCAAAGAACAAAGTTTGTCATTTTTGTATTATTTGCAAACAGAATTAGGCTTCAAAAGCCTGAAATTAAGAAAAGATATGGTGGATACGGAAGATGGTTTGGCAAAGAGTCCGTACATTAGAGAATCTCGTCGAATCAAAGCGGAATTTACCATAAAAGAACAGCATGTTTCGGCAAAATATTTATCTAATCAGACTTTGGCAAGTCAATTCGATGATTCGGTTGGTTTAGGTTTTTATCGCATAGACTTACATCCTACCATTGGAGGCGATAATTATGTAGATGTTGAAAGTTTACCTTTTCAGATTCCTTTAGGTGCATTGATTCCGCAGCGAGTCGAAAACCTTTTACCTGCTTGTAAAAATATTGGAACTACGCACATTACTAATGGTTGCTATCGCTTGCATCCAATCGAGTGGAATATTGGAGAAGTTGTCGGTTATCTGACGGCATTTTGCCTTTCGAAAGACTTAAAACCAAGAGAAGTACGAAATAATAAGGCTTTTTTGACGGAATTTCAGGAATTAATCACCAATAGAGGTGTGGAAATTGCGTGGCCAAAAGATTTGAAATTAGAAGAAGGCGACCCTCATATTCATGCAATGTAATGGATAATTAAAAATGTCAGGCGAAGAATTAGCAAAAAATATCATCCAAGAGTTTAGTACGCAAGATATTTTTATGCTTTGTGAAAAGGCAGGTATAGTGCTTCGTTACGAATCGTGGTATCCAGTAACTTTGGGTGAATTTGACAGAAAAACTAAAAAAATTTGTATCAATTTGAATGCAAAAATTGACCAAAAACAAATAGTTGCCCATGAATTAGGACATTATTTCATACATCGAAATGGACTAAAACTCAGTAAAATAGAAGAAGAAATTATGGCAGAAGCGTTTGCAAAAACTCTTCTGTTTTACTGAAACACATTCTCCATCACCAAAGCATACGCTCCCAACATAGTTGTTTTGTCGCCTAAATGCGAAGTTTTGATTTCACAATCGGCAACTAACTGGGGCAAACCATATAAACTTAGACCCTTAATAACGGGGTATTTTAGCAATTCGCCAACATCGGTAAATCTCCCTCCTAAAATTATTAATCCAGGATTAAGCGTTTGAACCAACATCGAAAGTGCTTGCCCTAAACGTTCGCCCATTTCTATCAGTAAGGCTCTTGCACTATTATCGTTGGTATGGGTGAGTTGAATAATTTCTCGGTATTTTAATTTGTTTGATTCATTGCTTGTGCTTAATTCTCGAAATTGTCTTTCTAAAGCATAGCCCGAAACAACGGTTTCTAAACACCCTTTTTTTCCACACACGCATAACTTTTCATTGTCTTCAAAATGAATATGCCCAAACTCGCCCGCAAAACCCGATTCTCCATTATGCAGATGTCCATTCGAAATAAAACCAATACCTAATCCACGACTCAAATTGACATAAATTACGTTTAGTTTTTCACGAGCAAAGCCAAAATTTTGTTCGCCCAAAGCCATCAGACGAGTATCATTATCTATAAAAACAGGGTAGCCCCAACGCTCACTTAAAAGTTTTGCAAGTGGGGTTTCAAAATTCAAAAAGCTATAACTTATACCTTTTTTTCCATCAACTCGTCCTGTAATTCCGATGCCTATTCCAAGAATTTTATTATCAGGAATTCCTTTTTTGCTAATCAAATCAGGTACGATTCGAGCTACAAAATTGAAGGCTTCATCACGGTTATTGATGTCGAAATTATCAGTTTCGTATTCATAAATCAACTCATGGTTTAAGTTGACGATGCTAAATCTAAAAGAACTAATAAGTAATTCAATGCCAACAATATAGCCTAAAGAAGAATCAAGACAGAACAATGATGGTGGTCGTCCGCCCGTAGATTCTCTTTTACCAGATTCAACCAAAATGTGCTGTTCTACTAATTCATTGATAAGCTTGGTTGTTGTTGGTAAACTCAATCCCGAAAAATCTTTTATTTCAGGAATCGTTTTTTCGCCTTCTTGTAAAAGATATTGTAATATTTTTTTGGTTTGTGTATGTTGGTGACCCCTTCCATTTCCTGCAGTTAATGTTTCGATATATGTTCTCATGCTTTCTAATTTATCTGCCTTAGAGGTTGTTTAAGTTTTTTTTTGCTGGTAAAAAATGATACTTTTTTGACTTAATCAAGGTTGAAAAAGTGAAATTTTGCGAGCAAAATGAGCCTTTTTGAACGAAGAGAAATTTAAAAAGGTATATTTTAAGCCCAAATCAAAAAACTTAAACAACCTCTAAAAGTGCCTAAAATAAAATTAATTTAAGAGTTTTATAAAATATTTAATAAAGATAATAAAATTATTACAGAATTATCCTCATTTTTGTAATACACAATTCTTTTGGAGTAATAATTGAAATATTTTACTAAACTAAGCATAATCTTTGACTGTGAAAAATCTCGAAAAATATAGTAGCCAATACAAAGACGAATTATTAAAAAATATTATCCCATTTTGGCTCAATCACTCGAAAGATGATGAGTTCGGAGGCTATTTTACTTGCCTCGACCGTGAAGGGAAAGTTTTCGATACCGATAAGTTTATTTGGCTGCAAGGTCGTGGTGTTTGGATGTTTTCGATGCTATATAATCATTTGGAAGCCCGACAAGAATGGTTAGAGTACGCTCAACACGGAGCCGATTTTCTACAAAAATACGCTCGTGCCGCTGATAAAACTTGGTATTTTTCGCTTACTCGTGAGGGAAAACCTTTGATTCAACCCTATAATATTTTCTCTGATTGCTTTGCAACACAGGCGTTTGGGCAGCTTTATAAAGCTACAAACAAAGCAGAATATGCCGAAATTGCCCGAACTACTTTTTATTCAATACTGGAGAGAAGAAACAATCCAAAGCGAAAATGGTCGAAAGCAGTTGATAATACTCGTCCTTTAAAAAACTTTGCTTTGCCAATGATTCTTTGCAATTTATCGCTCGAAATAGAGCATTTGCTTGAGCCTTCGATGGTTGAGAAACTTATTAATGAATGTGTACATGAAGTAATGGAGGTTTTTTATGACAAAAACTCAGGTTTAATTTTAGAAAATGTATTGCTTGACGGACAATTTTCAGATAGTTTTGAAGGACGTTTATTGAACCCCGGTCACGCAATTGAGGCAATGTGGTTTGTTATGGATTTGGGCGAACGACTCAAGGATTCGGCTCTCATTGAGAAAGCAAAAGAGATTACATTGCGTACCCTTGAATATGCGTGGGATACTGAATATGGCGGGATTTTTTATTTTATGGATATTAAAAACAAACCCATGCAACAACTCGAATGGGACCAAAAACTTTGGTGGGTGCATATCGAAACAATCATTGCTTTGCTGAAAGGATATTTACACACGGGCGATGAGCGATGCTGGGAATGGTTTGAAAAAGTACACGATTGGACTTGGGATCATTTCCCTGACCCAGCATTTGGCGAGTGGTATGGTTATCTCAATCGAAGTGGCGAGCCTTTATTGACTTTAAAAGGTGGAAAATGGAAGGGAAGCTACCATATTCCGAGAGGTTTGTATCAATCATGGCAAACATTCGAGAAACTGAAAGTTGTTCAGCAAATAGAAGTTGCATAGGGTGTTTTCCTATTCTGCTTCATAATATTTATGAATAATCAGTGAAATAGGCAAACCCACACAAATCATTAATATTGCTATGTTTTTCATTACTCCCTCTACCGTAAAAGAGCTTGTTTTGATGCTCGAAAATGGTAAAATTCCTAGATTTATCACAAACCAAACAAAAATGTCGTAGAGCAAGCCGACAATAATTTTTTGATTCTTTAAAGGAATTTTCTTGAAAATAAAAAAGAAGAAAATCGTAAATATTAGAGCAATTGCGAAGTGAATAAGAATGCCATAAATAACCATCAAAGTGCCGCCCTCGAAGGCAGATTTGCCGAGAAGCCCACTGGCAATGTATTGAAAAAGAAATTGAAATTTCATATTTGCAAGCAATATGACAGCGGCCGAACCGTCTAAAAAACCTGCGATTAACCCTGCTTTGAGGATAGTATTTGTAGCATTTTTCATAGAAATTTAAGGTTTTACACTTTTATTATATTTATTTCGATATTCAATGGGTGTCATACCTGTTATTTTTTTAAATACATCTCTGAATGCCTTGGTGTCTGTATAACCGACATTTAACATTACTTCGTTGATATTTTTTCTACTGGTTTCAAAACTTTTCTTGGCCGCTTCAATCTTTACTCGTTGCATATATTCTATCACCGTATTATTGGTGGCTTTTTTAAATCTGCGTTCAAAACTCCTGCGTCCAATGGCAAACATATCTGCCAATTGCTCGACAGTTATTTTGTCGTGGTAATTTTCTTCGATAAAATCTTGTGCTTTTTTTATTTCTTCATCGGTATGCTCTCTTTGTCCTTGAAACATCATAAATGACGACTGACTTTCACGGTCAATATCAATAGCAAAATATTTAGCTGCAAGAATAGCCGTTTCACGGTCGGTATATTTTTCGACTAAGTATAAAAGTAGATTCCAATAAGAATTTGCTCCACCGCTCGAATAAATACCTTGTGCTTCAGTAATAATGCTACCATCAACTAACTCAACTTCGGGAAACATCGCTCTAAATTCATTGGCAGAGTTCCAATGAGTTGAACATTTTTTGCCATTCAATAAGCCCGTTGCTGCCAACAAAAATGCACCCACACAAAGAGAGGCTACTTCTGCCCCGTTTTTACGTTGCTCAACTATCCACGGTATCAAACCTTTATTCATTTCTATGGCAGTAGCCATATCACCACTTAGGGCTGGTATAAAAATAAGGTCTGTCTTTTTTACTTCTTTCAATAACTTATCTGTATGAACAGAAAATAAGCTATTGCCTAACCTTATTTCGTTGGAAAGTCCAATCAACTGAACATCAAATAAAGCAGTTTTTCCTGACATTTCTAAAAACTGATTGACAGCTTTAAACATATAGTTAGGGTCGGCTATTGCCTCTATTACAGCAGTTTCAGGAACAAGAATTGATACATGCTTCATTGATACAATTGATTTGATTTTAAGAAATGTGATATGTTTGTTTGACAAATATTCGTAACTTATTTCATCAAACCAAGATCGAAATATATCTTGTCGTAATCAACCCCTTAAATAGTCGTAATTACACATTTTCGTTTCTAAATAAGTAGCATACATTTGTATCGTAAAATAAAAATAATAATCGTAAATATTATTCTGATGAAAACAACGATAACAGTAGAAAGCACAGTTAATGCACCAGTAGCAAAAGTTTGGGAATATTGGACCTCGCCTAAGCATATCACCCAATGGAATAATGCTTCTGATGACTGGCACACACCTTATGCCGAAAATGATTTACGTATTGGTGGCAAATTTATTTCAAGAATGGAAGCAAAAGATGGCAGTTTTGGATTTGATTTTAAAGGTGTATATGATGAAGTAGAAGAAAACAAAACGATAGTTTATACACTTGAAGACGGAAGAAAAGTAGCAATAACTTTTATAAGTGAAGGTGGCTCAACAGAAATAACAGAATCTTTTGAAGCCGAAGATATTAATTCGATTGAACTGCAACAAGGTGGATGGCAAGCGATTTTGAATAACTTTAAAAAACACGTAGAAACTTCTATTTAAAATGACACATATAAACACGTATCTGACATATAATGGCAATTGCCGTGAAGCAATGACTTTCTACCAAGAATGTTTGGGCGGCGAGCTTTTTTTGCAAACCATCGGCGAATCTCCAATGGCAGACCAAATGCCGCCATCAATGAAAGATTGTATTTTGCACTCCACTCTCACGAAAGGAGCATTAATCATAATGGCTTCTGACATGGTAAGCGAGCAAGGGCTCATCAAAGGCAATAATGTTTCGTTGATGCTAAATTGTAGCAGCGAAGACGAAATCAGAACTTTCTACCAAAAACTTTCGGAGGGCGGGCAAGCCACTCATCATTTAGAAGACACTTTTTGGGGAGCATTATTTGGTGGTTTGACCGATAAGTTTGGTAATCAATGGTTACTACAATTTGATAAAAATCAACAATGAAACCTGCAAATTCAGATGGAAACTCCAGTAATTCCTTTAAAAGATACTGATAGCTATATCGCTACTCAGCCCGAAGCTACGAGGCTCATTTTGGAACAATTACGTCAAATAATTAAAGAAATCGCTCCCGAAGCAGAAGAATCAATTAGCTATCAGATGCCTGCCTTCAAACTAAACGGAATGTTGGTTTGGTATGCAGGTTATAAGAAACATGTTGGTTTTTATCCATCATCTAAGCTAATTCAAGTTTTCAAAGATGAATTGACGGATTATAAAACTTCAAAAGGTGCAATTCAATTTCCGCTTAATAAGCCGCTGCCAGTTGAACTAATTACCAAAATTGTAAAATTTAAGATTGATGAAAATTTAGCAAAATCACTTACTAAAGCAAAAAAGAAATGACAAAACAAATTTTTCCATGTTTATGGTTTGATGGTCAAGCCAAAGCAGCAGCAGCCTTTTATTGTTCAGTTTTTAAAGATTCAAAAATAATCTCTGAGTCGCCTATGGTTGTAATCTTTGAATTGAATGGTAGTAAATTCATGGGCTTAAATGGCGGCCCTCAATTTAAGTTCGATGAAGCGGTTTCGTTTGTTGTAAATTGCGATACACAAGAGGAAATTGATTATTACTGGGACAAACTCACAGCAGATGGAGGACAAGAAAGTATGTGTGGCTGGCTGAAAGATAAGTTTGGCGTTTCGTGGCAAATTGTGCCGTCAATATTAGCTGAATTAATGAGCGACCCGACTAAAGCAGAGCGTATCATGAAGGCTTTTATGACTATGAGAAAGTTGGATATTGAAGTACTGAAAAACGCCTAAAAGGTTAAATAATTATTTAAAATCTATTCAGAAAATGGTAGAAGTCTTTCAAACAAATGTTGAGCAAATAAAGCATTCAAAAATGCTTACAAAACAACTCCTTTGTCGTTTTTCTGAAAGTAAAGTAAGTTTTGATTTGAATGATTGCGATAGAATTTTAAGAGTTGAAGGTGAAAATATTGAGCCTCAATCGATAATTGAGTTATTGAATGTAAATGGCTACTATTGTGAAATTTTGAAGTAAAAACAGTTTATAACTTAAACCTTAAAACAATGCAACCAAAAACTACAAAAATCATTTTCTGGGTATCAACTACCCTCATTTTTCTCTTTGAAGGCGTATTACCAGCATTTACTTCTCAAACCGATATGGCAAAAGAAGGAATTAGACATTTGGGCTATCCTGAATATTTCGGAACAATGTTGGTCGTATTTAAAGTATTAGGCACACTTGCTTTAATTATTCCACAAGTGCCATCTCGCATAAAAGAATGGGCTTATGCCGGTTTTGTCTTTGATTTTATATTTGCTTGTGGAAGTCATTGGGCGGTAGATGGTTTTAGCGGACAAGCCATTTTTCCATTGATTGTTTTAGCAATTTTATTAGTTTCTTATGCTTCTTACCACAAATTACAAGGCACTAAAATACTCTAATGGTAAAACTATAATAGCAAAAGAATGAATTTTACTTCATTCTTTTGCTATTAATAAATACCTGATTACCAACGAATGAGTGCCGAACCCCAAGTAAATCCACTACCAAAAGCAGCTAAGCATACCAAATCGCCATCTTTTACTTTTCCTGCTTCCCATGCTTCGCACAAAGCAATTGGAATAGATGCGGCAGTGGTATTGCCATATTTCATGATATTATTAAATACTTTTTCATCTGGTAATTTCAATGCCCGTTGCACAAACTGAGCAATACGTAGATTAGCTTGGTGCGGTACTAACATATCAATATCGGCAACTGTCAAGCCTGTTTTATTTAGAGCTTCCATGATTACTTCTGGAAACTTCGTTACGGCAGTTTTGAACACCAACTGACCGTTCATATTTGGATAATAAGTCTTGTTTTCGAGCAAGTTTTCATAAACAAATATTTCGCCATATTCTACATCTGGAAAACCAAATTGCTCTGCTCCTAAATGATACCCACCATGACTTCCCGGGCTAATCAATGCCAATTCTTCGGCGTGCGTACCGTCAGAATGGAGGTGAGTAGTCAAAATTCCCTTGCCTTCTTCTTCTGTTGGTTGAAGCACAACTGCCCCTGCACCATCGCCAAAAAGAGCCGAAACGTTACGTCCACGGGTCGAGAAATCAAGACCCATTGAGTGCATTTCAGAGCCAACCACGAGTACGTTTTTATACATACCACCTTTAATAAATTGGTCAGCCACCGAGAGTGCATATATGAAACCAGAGCATTGATTTCTGATGTCTAAAGCCCCCATTTCTTTGTGTGTAATGCCTAATTCACGTTGTAAAAGCACCCCACAACCTGGAAAATAATAGTCAGGACTCAATGTGGCAAATATAATGAAATCTATTTCTTCGAGTGCGATACCTGCTCGTTCACATGCAATTTTTGTTGCTGCTGCACCCATTGTAGTAGGTGTTTCAAACCCTTTTTTTCCGTAACGCCTTTCTTTTATTCCAGAACGTTCCTGAATCCATTCGTCGGTTGTGTCCATCACTTTCATTAAATCGAAGTTCGTAACAACGGTTTCGGGAACATAAAAACCTATCCCAGCAATTTTTGAATGTAACATATCTTTTGTGTTTTAGAATCTTGCTGCGAAGTTAATAGAAAAACTTTTGATTGTGCAAAACAATCTTAGGAATGTAATATTTTCACCAATCGTATTTGCTATTCAAAATACTAAATTATATAAAATAAAGAATGATTATTTCGTTTTCATTTTCAAAATCAATACTTTATGTCGATTTTGCATTTTAAACTTGCATACTAATTTTTTTCTTAAACAATGAGAAAAACCGTACTGACGCTCGCACTATTGACTTTATTTTTTGCATTTACCTTTGAGGACGATTTAATTGATAAAATTGTTGCTCAATTTGACCTTTATAGTACTTCATTTCCACACGAAAAAGCCTATTTGCACCTCGATAAACCTTATTATATGGCAGGTGAAACTATTTGGTTTAAGGCCTATTTGGTTGAAGCAGCTTCATTATTGCCCGATACTGTGAGTATTCCTTTGTATGTCGAACTTATAGATAATAAAAAGGGCAAACTTATCGACAAAAAAATATTGAAATTGGAAGGTGGTAGCGGCTATGCAGATTTCGCTTTGCCCGATACACTCAACGCAGGTTACTATCGCATTCGAGCCTACACCAACTGGATGCTCAACTTTGATGAAAGCCTAATTTTTAGTAAAGATTTCAAGGTTTTTAAATCTAATCAAACCGATGAATTGATTAAATTAAATTCGCAAGAAATTGATTTTCGGTTCTTTCCTGAAGGGGGAAATTTGGTAGAAGGGCTCGAAAGCCGACTGGCATATAAGGCAGTAGATGCTTTAGGTAATGGACTTGATGTAACTGGTATCGTTCTGACCGAGAAAGGTGATACAATAATAAATTTTGAAAGTGAACATTTTGGTATGGGAATGTTTAATTTTAAACCAGAAGTAGGAGAGAAGTATATTGCTAAAGTTAAATACCGCAATATTTTTGAAAAAGAAATAGCACTTCCCGTGGCAGAAAGAGAAGGTTTTGTAATTGGTGTAGAATCGGTAGCAGACCGTGAATATATTCGCTTATACGTAGGACACACTATTGAGAACCTGAGTAGTCCAATTGCTATTATTGGGCAAGCATCTGGGCAAGTTTGTTATGCGGCTAAAACTATTCCAACCAAAAAAGGTTTATTAATGAAAATTCCTAAGAATAAGTTTCCTCAAGGAGTTGTACAATTTACAGTTTTTGATGAAAAAGGCGTGCCACGATGTGAGCGAGTGGTTTTCTTGAAGAAAGATAAACAATTGAATATCAGTATTTTATCTAATAAAGAAAAGTATTTGCCAAGAGAAAAGGTTATAATAGATATAAATGCCAAAGATGAAAATGGTAAACCAATAGAGGGTGATTTTTCGGTGGCAGTGTTGGATGCCAGTCAGGTTTTAGAGATGCCTAACGAAGAAAATATTCTAACATATTTACAGCTTAGTGCAGATGTTAACGGTAAAATTGAGCAACCAGCTTATTATTTCTCAAAAAACAATGGCGAAGCTGGTCGTCATCTTGATATATTGATGATGACACAGGGTTGGAGGCGTTTCAAATGGGCAGATGTGTTAAAAACCGAACTTCCTGCACCGAAATTTTCTTTGGAGCGAGGCATAAGCCTTTCGGGAGAAATTAGTAGGCAAAATGGAAAACCTTTTGAAAAACCAGTCAATCTGACTTTTATTTTTTCATTGAAAGACAGCACCCGACTTTTTGGAATGGGTTTGGCAGAAAAAAATGGCTCATTCACAATCAATAATTTGAATTTTATTGACTCGGCAAAAGTAATTGTGCAAGCCATTGCAGGACAGTATAATCGAAGTACAAAAATACATGTCAACCGAACCTTTTCTCCCAAAATTCAGCTTGTGGCTATTCCGTATAATGCCGTTGCTTTCGAAGAAAAAGAACTTGCCGACTACCTTAAACGAACCAAAGATGCCTTAGAATTAGAAAAGATTTTGCGATTCAATAAATCTCAGATGTTAAAAGAAGTAGTCGTAAAAGCCAAGCGAAAAGAGGTTGAAACCGATTCTCGTGTACTTTATAGCAGCCCAAGTAAATCAATCACTATTGACCAAACAATGATGGGTTATCTGAATGTGCTTGACTTGCTACGTGGGCGTTTGGCAGGTGTTCAGGTGTCGGGTAGTGCCAATGACCCGACAATTACAATTAGAGGAGTTAGTTCACTTTCGGGTTCGTCCGAACCACTGTTTTTATTGGATGGAATGCGAACAGATAAATCGGCAATTTTGATGATATCAGTTGCAGATGTGGAGAAAGTAGATGTACTAACAGGCGGAGAAGCAGGCGTTTATGGTTCGGCAACGGGAGTAGTGTCTATTTTAACAAAACGTGGAAATTCAAGCTATGATTATACTAAAGAAAAAGCAGAAGGTATAGAGATTGTTGGTATGGCAGGGTATTATCCAACGAAAGAGTTTTATGCACCAAAATACGATGAAAAGATTCCCGAGCATATTCGCCCAGATTTTCGTTCAACTATTTTTTGGTTGCCAAAAATAAAGACCGATGCTCATGGTAAAGCCCAATTTACCTACTTCAATTCCGAAGCCGAAACTAAGGTGAATATTTGTTTAGAGGGTTTGACGTCAAAGGGCATACCAATCGTAGCAAAAAGTACTTACTCCATTGTAAGGAAATAGCAATTAATTTTGTTTTTTTGGAAACTTAGAGGAGTAGATGCTTTCCAAGAAAATTATTGTAAAATCAATGAAAAATTGTACTTTTGTTGTAGAAGATTTCAGTTTTCCTATTATCTGATTTCTCAAAAAACCTTCGTCCAAACAAGTAAAATGATTTCTAAAAAAGCGAAATATGCTCTGAAAGCCTTAAAAGTGCTTTCAGAAAAATACGAATCGAAGCAGCCGATTTTGATTGCTGATATAGCTGAACAGCAGAGTATTCCGAAGAAATTTTTAGAAGCTATTCTGCTCGAACTTCGCAATAATGGAGTGTTGCATAGCCAAAAAGGAAAGGGTGGAGGATACCAATTACGAATGCCCCCCGAAGACGTTACTATTGCCAAAATCGTTCGTATTATTGATGGACCAATCTCGCCAATGCTTTGTGTTTCGCTTCATTTTTATGGAAAATGCGACGACTGCGTTGATGAAAAAACCTGCTGTATTCGCCCAATTATGGAAAAAGTGCGTGATGCAAATTTAGCTGTTTATGAGCATACAACCCTAAGAGATTTGATGGATAAAGAAGAGGTTGTTGTTGGTTAATTCATTTTTAAATAAATTTCATTTCTCAAAACTTAATCGGAGGCAATTTTTTAGCATTTACAGGAAGTTCACGAATCTTCAAATCTACTGGTAAAGGTTCTAAATCAACGCTGATACGTGGGTCCAGCAAAGTGGTGGCATTTTTTAGCCAACTATACGTATTTACAGGAAAAGGATTTCCTACTTCATCTATTCGTAAATAAGTCATGTGCAAGTGCGTATCTGAGCGAGGCTTGGCAGCATTGAAACCTGTTCTACCAACCAAGGCGATTTTTTGACCAGCCCTCACAATTTGCCCTGTTTTTACATAGATTTCTCGTTGATGGGCATAATACCAAAGTCCGCCCGTAGTGGTATCATAAATCCAAATATAATTTCCTCCCCGATATTCGCTGCCTGTTTGCCAATTGTTTTCTGTAGCAATCACTACGCCATCGCTTACTGAAAGTACCGCCACGTAGTCACCCGTTCGGTCGTCTTTGCAGTCTTGGTTTTTATCTTTCATAAAAATATCGTGTGCTGGGTGGCTTCCTTTTTTTGTTTGGTCAAACAAATCGTAGCCTCGAGGAATATAACCTTTGCCATAACCACCCACCGCTCGAAAATCGAAACCCATTAACGGAAATGCAATACTGACTTTCGTAGAATCGTAATAGGTAGTTGGAAATGCCTTTTTAAAAACAAACATCATGTCTTGAAAACGCTCCTTTGCCTCTTCGGGTGTCAGCTTATATTCACGAATATCCACCAATAGCTGTTTATACCCGTTGACAGCTTCTTGGTATTTTTTTAAAGTAATACTAGAACTATCTTTCTGTAAAACTAGCAAGTTTAAACAAAAAACAAAAACTTTAATCATACTTCTCAACTATTTGCTGCATTTGTTTGAAGCACGAATTTAAGAAAATACTTGTCGAATATAGAAATACAGGTCTTAAATTTGGAAAAAAGGTATTTATTTGGACTTGTATTTGTGTTTTTTTTAGAAAGAATTTAACTAAATTGATTTTTGTCGATATTTTAAGATTATTTTAATTTGTATTTATCTAACTTTGCACTCAGAACCAAATTTATATTTGAATGTTTAAAAAACTTTTGATTGGTTGGCTGTTTGTCGTTTATCCGTTATTAGGTCTTTCTAATGACGATATTCTCACCAAAAAAACAACTACTGGGCGGTACTCTGCTTCTACTACTGAAGTTTCGATAAAAGACCCATATTTAAAATTAGCCGACGACATTCAGCGATATTCCAAAAAATTTATTGGTACACCTTATTTACGAGGAGGAAAAGCTACCAAAGGATTCGATTGCTCAGGATTTGTAATTTATGTTTTTGCCAAATTTGGACTTAAATTGGGAGCGTGTAGCACCGAATTGGCCAAGTTAGGATACGATGTATCATCGGAAGCGGCAATGCCCGGTGATTTGATTTTCTTTAAAAGAGGAGCAAACTCAAAAAGCGGCGTTTCGCACGTTGGAATTGTGATAGATTCTAATGAAAGAGGTGTGAAATTCATTCATTCTGCGAGTAGTAAAGGTGTAACGATCAGTTATTTACACGAAAAATATTATACTACTCATTTTGTAGGCATCCACCGAGTAATTGATAGTTTGAAACAGTAATAGTTTGAAACAATATTAAGTATTAAATGAGTTTTTATTGAGTGAATGTGTGATTCTATGAATTTATTAAATCACACATTCATTAATTCAGTCCAATTACTCCGTCAAAATCTCCAAACTTTTAATTTTCGTAGGAAACCAAACCCGCATTTCGCCTTGCCCACGATTCGAACGGGCGTAATATGGAATCAAAATTAATGGTTGAGCTTTGGTGCTTACCGTCAAATTATTTTCGATATTGATTGCGTGAGCCGCACCTTTGAGCGTCATTACACCGTTCAGCAAATTAGGTTTAAATTCTTCTGAAAAGAACTGATCGTCAGGCACAACGAGGTTAGATGTTTTACCATTATTATCTGCAAATTCCGCACAGTAAACTATCGGCCCACGTTCGATAGCAATTTTTCCTATATTGTCTTTTACTTTCTCGTGGGCTATTACTTGTTGAATATTCATGGGTAGTTCAAAGATAATTTTGTCTCCTTTCTTCCAAGTTCGGTCTATAATGGCATAGCCATTTTCTTCTTTATATTCTATAGTTTCTCCTTTGATATTAGTGACTTTGAGTTTTTTCAATCCTATATTATCTTTATTATAATGGTACAAATCGGTAGGGAAAGCCACATTTTTTGCAAACCCTGGAATACGAATATACAATGGGAATTGTACACCATTTTTATTACTTGGCTCAACCGAAATATCAACCATTCCTTGCCAAGGATATTCGGTTTTTTGCGTAATCGTCACATTTTCTTTAGGCAAAACTTCCAACGTTGTCGTATTCGACATAAAAAGATTTACATAAACACGGTTGTCTTTTTGGGCATAAACATAACTCGGAATCGAAGGCATAAAACGGCAAATATTGGTTGGACAACACGAACAGCCGAACCACGGTGAACGTTTGTTTTCGCCACTCAGTTTACCTTTTTGGAAATTATATTCCATCGGATTCTCATAATTGAATGATTTTCCATCCAATCCTATGCCACTGATGAGTCCGTTATAAAGCGTTCTTTCCAAAATATCAATGTATTTTGAGTCGCCATACATCATAAACATTCGGTGATTCCAGTAAACACTGGCAATGGCTGCACAAGTTTCGCAATAAGCCGAATGATTTGAAAGCTCATAATCTGGGCCAAAACCTTCCCAATTTCCTGCTTGTCCGAGTCCGCCTGTGATGTAAGTTTTTTTCGTGAAAGCATTATCCCAAATTTTATTGAGGGAGGTCAAATATTCCAAATTATTGGTCATGGAAGCAACATCTGCCATGCCTGCATACAGATAGGCTGCCCGCACCGAGTGCCCGAGAGCTTCGGTTTGTTGTGTTACAGGAATATTATCTTGCCAGTAAGCCCCTGTCTGCCAGACAGTTGCGTCTTTTTCGCCAGTTTTTTTGTCATACTTTCGTTGCCCTCTACAATCAATAAAGAATTTCGACAAATCGAAATATTTTTGATTGCCTGTTACCCTGTAAAGTTTCACTAAACCTATCTCAATTACTTGATGTCCAGGAGCAACTGATTTTTTTCCTGGCCCAAAAACTGTCAACAAATGGTCAGCGTTTTTAATAGCAATATTCAGCATATTTCGCTTATTTGTTGCCAAATAATGTGCTGTTGCTGCTTCATAAAAATGCCCCATATTATAGAGTTCGTGGCTCAATTCATGCTCTTTTTCGTAGCGAACTTTGCCAATCCACGGGTGAGTGGTATCGCCCATTGTGCGAGTAGTATATAAATAGCCGTCAGGCTCTTGAGCTTTGCCGATAAGCGTAATGAGCGAATCTAAATAGGTGTCTAATTTAGCATCGTATTTTACATGAAGTGAATAAGCTGCTCCTTCGATGATTTTGTAAACGTCCGAATCGTCGAATGGGTAGGTGGTACAAAGTTTGCCTGTGTGAGAAACTGCCTGTTCAAAATTTTTGATACGTCCTGTTTCTTTCGATTTTTGGAAAGACCAAGGAATGGTAACCGTTCGGTTGATTTCGAGTTTGGGTAACCAAAAATTATCATTGAGTTTGACTTTCGTGAAAGGTACACCACGATAAGGATAATCTTTTTGGACTTGAGCCAATGAGATAAGAGATGTAAGACAAAAGACAAGAGACAGGTAGCGTTTCATGCGATGTAAGGGTTGATGATTTTTTATAAAGTAAGAAATAAATTTTCGTAATTTGCCAAAAAAAATCCTCTTAAAAATATGAAACCTAAAATTACACTCGAATATTGTCCAAAATGCCATTGGTTATTACGCTCGGCATGGTTGGCTCAAGAATTATTGACAACATTTGAAGAAGAACTCGGCGAAGTAAGCCTTCGTCCAAGCGAAATTGCAGGAAGTTTCAAAGTTTTGCTCAATGAAGAAGTAATTTTTGACCGTAAACATGAAGGTCATTTTCCTGAAATAAAGGAATTGAAGCAATTAGTCAGAGATTTGATTGCTCCCGAAAAATCATTGGGGCATAGTGATAGGAAATAACGAAATTTAAGATTTACGCAATTTCCAAAGAAGCATTCCACAAATTAATTATTTGATAATCAACAATTTGACTTTTATTCGTAAATATTTTAATCTTATCGGATTAAGTTATCTTTAAAATTTCGACTCATTCTTAAAACCTTTTCATTTTTCAGGATAACTGAATAATCGCCATTGAAATGCGACTGAATTTCTTTGATAAAATGTAGATTAACGATGGTTGAACGATGAATACGCACAAATGTTTTAGGATTAAGTTTTGACTCAAAATGGGCGAGTGTTTCGGAAAGTAAATGCCTTGATTTTTCAGTATGGAGCGAAATGTAATTTCCATCGGCTTCGATGTAAATAAGGTCGGCGGTTTTCAATAATTGAATCCTTCCACCGTCTTTTACCGTTACGATTTCGGCATAAGTAGGTTGCGACATTTGCTGAAAAAACTGCCCATATTTCTCAAAAACTGCTGTAAATTCTTGCTTATTTGTTAACTCTAATTGTTTAAGAGCTCTTTGGAAAGTTCGGTCAAAACGTTCATCATCAAATGGTTTTAATAAGTAATCAATAGCGTTTGCTTCAAAAGCTTGAATGGCATAATTGTCGAATGCCGTAACAAAAATAATCAATGGTAATCTGTTGATTTTTAGACTTTTAACTAAATCAATCCCATTCAATTCGGGCATTTGAATATCTAAAAAAAGAATGTCTGGTTCGTGTTTTTCAATGGCTATCAATGCTTTTTTCCCATCTGTGCAAGCAGCCAACAACTCAACTTGGGAGTAGCGTTTAAGTTGAGTTTGCAAGATTTCTCTCGCAATAGATTCATCGTCGGCTATCAAAACTTTGTAGGTCATGTCAGAAGAGGTAAAGTGATTGTTACAGTTATTCCATTTTCTGGCGAATTGCTTGAAATTTCGAGATTTGAGTCTTCTCCAAAAAGGTTTTTTAGCCGTTCTTGTGTATTCATCAAACCAATACCAAACTTAAAATCCGAGAAAGTTTCGATGCCATTATCTTTCACTGAAAGCAAGAGTTGATTTTGCTTAGTGGTTGCCGAAATCTCAATATTTCCTTGCTTGGCAAAAGGTTCAACGCCATATTTTATGGCATTTTCGACGATTGGTTGCAAAAGCATTGGTGGCACAAAAGAATCTTGTAACTCGTTATTTATCAGTATTTTATAATCTAATCGTGCTTCAAATCGAATCTTCAGAATGTCTAAATATAGTTCTAAAAGTTGAATCTCTGTTTTTAATCTTACCAAATCTTCATTATTTTCTTTGAGGCTTAGTCGCAACAAATCACTTAGTTTCATCAACATTTTTATTGCTTTTTCGGTATCGCCTTTTTGCATTAAACCGATGATATTGTGGTGAGTATTAAACAAAAAATGCGGTTGTAACTGCATTTTCAGTGCATTAAGTTTTGTGTCGGAAAGCTGTTTTTCGAGTTGCGATTTTTCGATGATTGATTGTTGATAATCTTGGTAAAAATTGATAGCCTTATGTGTAGCCAAAAGTAACCAGTAATTGATATATTCATTGAAAAAAGAGAGCGAAAAAACTCTTTTCATGAAAAACAAAAATCCATCATTTTGGTTAAGTAAAAAGTTTGTCAAAAATGCAACAATGATAGAGTTTACAAAAATAGCTAATACGCTTATTATCAGCGAAATAGATAAATGAAAGAATATTTTTCTGAAAAGTTTTGGTTGTTCTAATGGCAGTTTTTTGCCCAACCAAAACACAATAAAAGTGATAGGGATATACAAAAGCCACTTGATTTTCATAATAAAAATATGAAACCAATTGATGTTTTTGCCATCTAAACGATACACCAACACGTCTTGCCCAATCATCAAGAATGTAACGATTATCCAAAATGTAGGAATCAGCCAATATTTTAGTTTTTTGAGTTCCATTTCTTGATTTTATAGTTCTCTTTTTTTACCGTCTTTTCCTACAACTACAAGCGTAGAAGTACTTTTTTTGGCTAAAGCGTGAATGCCTACTTCGGTTGAATTATTCAACAAAACTAAGCCAGAACCGTCTTCATTTGCTCCAAGTTTTACCCTAATTGTGCCAGTTTTATCACGCAAACGAAGTATTACTTCTCCATCTGGCTCAACTTTGATGGCTGCACGAACTGTGCCTGCATTATCAACCAATTCAAATTCTTTGACACGAATTTTTTCAAAAACGTCGGGACTTGGCTTGGCAGCAAAAAACAAAAGAATAACCAAATTGAGTAAGCCAATTAGCATTGCTAATCGTTGATTTTTCATAAAAATAAGGATTAAATGTTGAATATTTTTTCAAAAAAGTAGAATCAAATCTCAATTAAATCTGCTTTTTTAATACGAATAACTCGCACTTGATCTAAGGCATTATTTTCAAGTATCCAAAGGTTAGCATTTTCATCAAAAACACCACCAGTAGGATGCCATGTAAGCGAACTTTTATAGATGATAGTCACTTTCCCATCAGGCGAAATCTTACGAATTTCGCTTTTGTTATAGACTGTTACATAAATATTTCCTGCTTTATCGTCCCATATACCAAAAATACTGTGGTTAGGCTTCCGTAATGGATTATAGTCTCCTACGCTGTCTAAATTTTTCGTAATCAAAGATACTTTTTTGCCTTTTATTTTGTATAAATCATTGTCATCAACGTAATAAAAAGTGCCATCTTTTCGACAAAATTGCCAACGAACATCAATGGTTTTGAGGTTTTGAAGAATAGAGGCTTCGCCATTATTCGCTTTTTTCATAAAAAGGCTTTCTGTTTTGCCTCGTTCTATCCAATATATATTTTCATCGGCATCACGATTGAAACTATAATTACTCAGAAAGCCTTCAGTATTTGGTATTTCTTTTGAAAATTTACCATCAGCACTATATTTCCAAGCAAAATGTCTCCATTTGTCAGTAGATTCTCCTTCATACCAAAGATGTTCACCATAGAGATTATTTTTTGCATCGAGATGGAGTTCGTGTGTATGCACATTTGGTACGACAACGATTTTAGTTTTTCCATCGCTTGAAATTTTCCAAACTTGAAATAAATCGGTGTAGAAAATCTCACCTTTGGTGTTTTTGACGATGCCAATACCAGGATGAGCATCAGTCAATGAAATAATTAATTGACTGATTATCAATAAAATAAATAGCTTTTTCATAAATCATTAAATTTGATGAACAAACTTAATACTCATGTAAAAGCTATGAAATATATTTTTGACAAGAAGAGAAAAAAAGAAGTTAAAACGATGAAATGTTTATTTAGAAAATTTTATTTCATGCCCCGAATCCATTCTTTGATGAGTTCTACGCTTTCTTTGTGCATAGTTTTTCGACCAACTTCGGGCATCATTACGCCTGGGTCGGTAGATTCCATGCGATAAATGATAATAGATTCGTCGGGTTTGTTTGGTACGATGTCATATTTTAGATTACCTGAGCCACGCCCAGCGGCTACTGGCGTTTTCATTATTCCGTAGGCGATTGGATCGGTTTCGTGAATACTCAAATTCAAACCAGAAGTTTGAGCGGGTCCACCCAAACGATGGCAATGGGCACAATTAATATCGAGCCAAGCTCTGGCACGTGCATCTAAGCTGCCACTTTCGGGCTTGTTCCAAATAGGTGCTTTTGGTACATTTTCGATGGGTGGTAAATTAGTTAAAACACCTAATTTATTCCAGTTAAGTAATTGATTATGCGAAACGCCACTCGCAGTTGATTGTGTCATATTCCAAGCGGAATACTCTCCGTTTAATTGCCTCGCAGAAGGTCCAATCGGCAACATTTTTTCGTTGCGATTATGACAACCTTTACATTGATTGAGATTTGGAATTACGTATTCGTGTTTTTTCTTTTTGCCGTTGGCATCAATGTAACTTACTTCTTTTGTATCACCTGCAACTTCCAAAAAAGCCTCGGTTTGCTCGTTATTCCAAACATAATCTAATGCTTTCCAACCGTCTTCTTCGTGAATAAGTAAGCGAGTTTCGATTAATTTTCTGCCCAATTCAGGTTTTCGAAAGTCGTTTGGATAATAAAAAGTTTTGATGAGAGTTGAGCCAACAGGAAAATCTAAAACTTCGTTCTCATTATAGGCAACCGACTGATTATTAGGTAGTTTTAGAAAACGAAGTTTCTCGGCATAATCAGTAAATAGAGGAGTATTTAATGAATAAGGAAGTACGCCCAACACAGGTTTTTGCTCCGAACCATTGCCTTCAAAGAAATGATAATCAGACAATTTTTCTTTGGGCATCAATGTTATATTATAAGCTTTTTGATGAAAAGCCGATAACGTAAAAATGCTTAGTGAAATTAGAAATAGAATTAGTTTTTTCATTTACTTACACAAATGTTTACTCATATCACGAGAGATATTCTTGAAATTATGCTCGACATCCATGTTGGCAAATGATTCGTTTTTGTTGTTTTTGAAACAAATTACAGGATTTGAATTTTTAGCATCAACAATGCCATCCCAAAGGATATGCGGCACTTTTTTGCCGAAACGTAGCTTGAATCTATAAATTTGCCCAAATCGACCTTTGTGTGTTGCCTTCACTTTCTCACGCTCAAAATTATTATTGTGAATACTAATTGCTTCCGAATATGGATAATACTCTTTGTCTTTAATTTTGTTTTCGGTAGTAAAATAACTAATCACTCCTACGCCCATTGAATTATTGTTAATAATCTGATTATCAAATATTTCTACGTGATTGGCGGCTAAAATTAATATACCCGTTCCATCTGGAACTTTACCTACAATGTTTCCTTTAGGAGCAAAGTTTGGTAAATTATTGTGGTGGATATTATTGTTAAAAATTTTGGTATAACCACCTTTTTTCAAAATTAAATCGGGTAAATCGAACACCAAAATGCCGCCTGTGTTTTCGGTAGCTTCATTTTCGTAAACTTCGGCATTGAGTGAGTTTTCGATTTCGATGCCAGCCACATTATGATAAGCCCTCGATTTTCGAACAATTATATCTTTCGATTGACCAACATAAATACCTGCATCCGATGCCCCGATGGCTTCGCAACCTTCAATCAAAACCTTTTCGCATTGCACAGGATACAGCCCATACGAGCCATTTTCGGCTTTTGGTTCGCCAGTCCATTCGGTTTTTACATTACGAAAAGTAATGCCTATCACGTTCATGGTTTTCACGGCATCTCCTTTGGTGTCTTGTACTGTCAGGTCTTCGAGCGTAATGTTTTCGGCATTCGAAACTCGTATTCCTTCCGCACCGTCGGTCTGACCTTTAAACGATAGAATAGTTTTGTCTTTTCCCTTGCCTTTGATGGTTATATTCTTTTTCCCTTCCATCGAAAGGCTTCCTGTAAATGTAAACGTGCCTTCATCAAGTATAATGGTTGAGCCATTTTCTGCCATGATGAATTGGGTTTGGATGCGTTTCTGCACATCCTTTTGAGCAAAAACTGCGGATGAAAACAGCAAAAGACTTAAAAAAGAGAGGCGTTTTTTCATTATTGTCGGAAGGTTATACAAATCTAATGCCCAAAATAGCACTATTTTCTTGAAATTAGTATTTGATAAATGTCAAATAATTGGTTTTGATGATATTTAGATTTTTGGTTGGGAATTTGGAATTTGCGGAAGTAAAGCCTAAAATCGAACGATTAATGAGCCAATATACTTTCATTGGCTTTGGCAATATTACTCCTAATTGACGGCTTTCCATATCTACATCAATTTGGGCTATTAAACTCACTTTTGACTTCTAACTCTACTCAGTGTTTCGAGTTGAATTCCTAGAAAAGAAGCAAGGTGTTTGAGCGGAATACGTTGGATAAATTCGGGTTTGTACGTAATGATATATTCGTAACGTTCACGAGCAGAAAGCGTTTGAAGAATCACTTTTATTTCTTCGATTTGCACCAAATACTGCTCAACAATGAGCCGTCCGAGGCGTTCGATGTCGTGGAATTGGTCAAAAAGCTTTTGTAAATCTTCGTGCTTGATAACAACAGTTTTGAGGTTTTCGGTTGCCTGAATATTGGTCAAACTTGGTTTTTGCGAGAAAAAACTATAAGTCGAAACTGCGATAGAATTTTCAAAACCAAACCAAGTATTAACTTCGTTGGCATTGGAATCTTCAAAATACTCTCGCACACAACCCGAATAGACAAAATACAATTCGGTCGAAATATCGCCTTGTTTGACCAAAAATTCTTTTTTTGCAAAATTTTTCTGAGAAAGAATAGACAAAATAGCTGCTATACTTTCAGGCTTTAATTTATGAATTTTCTGAAAAAATTGGAGGCAATGTTGAAATGCTTCTTGCATGATATTGTGAAAACTTTTCACAATAATGACTGAAAACCTTCGTAAAACAATATTTTTTTTCAACTTTGTATTTCTCTATTAACCTTAAACAAGCTGGCGTATGGAATACGCCACAACTACTAATGAAAAACTTTTTATTCACCCTATTTCTAATGGCTATTTTGGCAAACACATTCGCACAAAATGAAACAATTTTATTATTCCCCGAAGGCACACCAGGTTTGAAAACTGGAGTAAATATACCCGAAGATTCAAAAACTACCGATGGAATTACACGAGTGAAAGATGTTACTCAACCTGCTTTATATGTCTATGTACCCAAGAAAAAAACATCAGATGCTACCGTAATTATTTGTCCAGGTGGTGGCTATGGAATTTTGGCAATTGATCATGAAGGCTATGATATTGCTAAGTGGTTTAATGAGCGAGGAATGACCGCTTTTGTACTAAAATATCGCTTACCGCAAGATAATTTGTTTGAAAATAAAGAGATTAGACCTTTGCAAGATGCCCAACAAGCCATCAGAATTGTGCGTAAAAATGCCATAAAATATGGTATTTCGCCAGATAAAATCGGAATAATGGGTTTTTCGGCAGGAGGGCATTTGGCTTCGACCGCTTCCACGCATTTCACTACCCAAGTGGATGAAATTACCGAAGCAAACGTGAGCGTTCGTCCAGACTTTTCGTTATTGATTTATCCAGTAATTACTTTTAGCGATAAATTTACACACTTTGGTTCGAGAGATAATTTGATTGGTAAAAACCCTCCCGTAGAAAAAATGGAATGGTATTCTAACGACAAACAAGTAACGAAAGATACGCCTCCAACCTTTTTGGTAAGTACAACTGATGATATGGTTCAACCCGAAAATAGTATTGGTTATTTTTTAGCTTGCAAGAAAAACAAAGTACCAGTTGAAATGCATATCTACGAAAAAGGTGGTCATGGTTATGGACTCAAGAAAAAAGGTAGAGGCCCAGTCGAAACATGGTCAGCTCGTATGGAAGATTGGCTAAGAGATAGGAAGTTGATGAAATGATTTTTTAGATACGAGATTTGGGATTGGAGATACGAGATTATATTTTTCTCGTATCTCAACTTAATCTTCTCATAATCAATCCTTTAATTAATTCATAAAATAAATTTGGCTTCAAAGTTCGCCAATTATCAATTTGAAGAGTACCACCGAAATTGATATATGAATCTAAATGATAGCGTCTAAATTCTTCTAAAACAAAGTCTCGAAAACTTACGGCGGCAATCCAACCGTCTTCAACATCTTCAAACCATTCTTCGTAATAATCGGTGTCGCCGCCGTGAAACTGAAAGATATTTTCACCAATCAAAATGAATTGATTAATGCCTTTTTTTGTCAAATGGTCGATGATTGTTCGCTTTAAAAGCATAATGTCGTTGTGGAGCGTGTCGTTCCATTCGCCAAAAAGTTCGATAACGGCATAGTGAGCTGAATAATCAACCATCAATACTTTGGCGTAGAGTGTTTCGGAGCCAATATCGTCCCATAGTGGGTCGATGTAATAGCCATAAATGGTGTTTTGGTAGGTATTTCCGTAACTTAAACCGTAGAAAGGTGATTTTTTGTCGTCTTCGCTGATATAATATTTTCGCCAGTTGTAGGTGGGTTCTATTTCGTGCATAATAATAAAACAGCGTAGTTTTTAAGTTTTATTTCTTAAATAGCTCTATTTCTTGTTGAAGTTTCAGATTATCTTTATTGAGTGAGTCAGATTTGAAATAAAAATATAAAGTTGTCGCCAAGAATATTTTAGATAGAATAAAGATGGCAATAAAGGCTGGTCGCCAATATTTATGTACCCGCAAGTGCGTGTCGCTTACTTCTACTTCCAAATATTTTACTTCTTCTTTTGGTGTTTCATTTTTTTGATGAGATTGCTCATTAAAATCCCACTTTTTTAGGCTGGTATCTTCGTACTCTTTGATACGCTGACGCACATTTGGTGGAGGAATATTAACCGAAAAATGTTGATTAATGACTTGTCCTAAATCTTCGAGAGCAAAAGAAATTTCAGGATAGGTATGCGTATGTTTTTCTACATCTTTTTGTTGCTCGTCAGAGGCTAACCCTAAGATGTAAGTTTCCAAAATACCGCTTTCGATGTATGTTTTAGGATTCACTTTTATATAATTTAGGGTTTACGAAAAGATTTAACGTGTTGGCTGATAGCTTTCATGGTGGCTTCTTTTGACAAACCCAGTTTTATAGCAATTATTTCAAGAGATAAGCCTTGTTTAAAGGATAGATTAAAAATCAATTTGGGGAGCGAATCACCATCGAACTGAGATTCTTCATTACTTGATAATAATAAATTGAATCGTTTATTAAACTCAAGGGCTCTGGCTCGTGCATTGCGAATGATACAAATGGCATCACTCACTTCATCAATACAATTAAGTAGATGAGGCGAATTGAATAGTTCTACAAGCACTTCTTGAGCAAGGCGTTCTTGTGGAATTATCTGCAAAATCACGCCATAGGCCATTGCTCCGTATCGGTCATACAACGAAAGTGATGGCACTGCATTCGTTTTGTCTAAAGCTTTATTTGTAGGCCTTAATGTGCTCATTTTATTGTTTAACTACCGAGTAGTATTTTCATTGTTTGATTTGTGCCTATCACTAAAAAACCACAAGAAAGTGTTTATTTAAAAAAAAACGAAGTTAATGTGCAATAAATTTAAAAGCAAATTCTCTTGTTACTATTTTATGAGTTTGACAATTATATTTTCAATTCAAAACCTTTCTCATTCGCCAAATAGCAGCTTCTAATCTTCGCATTTGTGTGCCGAAATTTAGTCGAATATAACCTTTTCCGTCAAAATAAACCCCACCGTCCGAAATGCCTATGCCAGCATTTTCTAATAACTCAGCAATATTTTCAATGCCCGACTCTCGAATATCAATCCATGCTAAATAAGTGGCTTCCAGTGGTTGCATTGTAAAGCCGTTAAATGAATTCATTTCTTGCAAAACAAAGTCATGGTTTTTGCGTAAATAGCTTAATAATTGGTTGTGCCATTCATCGCCATCACGGTAAGCAGCAAGGGCAGCTTGATAAGCAAACGCCGAAACTTCTGGCTCAATAATAGAACGTAATGTAGCAAATCTTGCCCGAATTTCGTTATTTGGAATAACTGCAAATGAACAACCCAAACCTGCAATATTGAAAGTTTTACTCGGAGAAAGTAACGTAATCGTCTGATTTTCAGCATCTTTGTTCAAAGTTGCAATCGAAATATGTTTTTTTCTTTCATCCAAAATCAAATCGCAATGAATTTCGTCGGAGCAAATCACAATATTATGTTCTACACAAATATCAGCCAAAGTTTGTAACTCCTCTTTAGTGAAAACTGTACCCGCAGGATTATAAGGATTACACAACATAAATATTTTTGTACGAGGTGTAATTGCTGCTTTGATAGCCTCAAAATCAAAAGTCCAACGATTATTTTCTAAGAGTAAAGGTACTTTTACCAAATTCTTTTTAGCGGCTATTGGAGCTCTCATAAAAGGGCCATAAACAGGAACAGTCGTAATTATTTCATCACCATCATTGCCCACAGTCATACACGAAAGCGTTAACCCAGGTACAAGACCTGGAAGCCAAATAATCCATTCTTTCTTTATTTCCCAGTTGTGGCGTTCTTTAAGGCGTTTGATGACTACATTAAGCAACTCGTCTGGCGTGTGCCAATAGCCAATAACACCTTGTTTTACTACATTTTCTAATGCTTGCAAGATAGGTGGAGCCGCCTTAAAATCCATGTCAGCAACCCAAAGCGGAATAATATCACGGTCTTTATATTTATCCCATTTAACACTATCGGTATTTGTACGGTCAATTAATTCGTCGAAATCGTAAGTCATTGATTCTAAAGTGTTTGTATTGGTTTTATTACCGTTTGAATGAAAAATATTTGCAAGATAAAAGGATAAAACTTAATTTTCTGAAAATAGTTTATTAAAACAATCATCAATGCCAACTTACAACCAACTCAAACGCCAAATTGACTTAAATCCATTTGCCGAGCTGATGCTTCGCAATGAGTTAAAAGCTTTGCCAAGTATCATTCAAGAAAATGAATACATTGATGCTTCAGTTCATGGTTATTGGAATACCCGTCATGTGCTATTGTTGGCAACTACGCAACGAATATTGTTGATTGATAGCGATAATTATGGCGATGTTGAAGTTATAGAATTTCCTTATAATAATACAATTACAGTGCGTTGTCCAACGCCCGATTCGGTGGTTTTTGGTACGGCAACGCATAAGATAAAGATTGACAATACACTCGAAGAATACATTGCGGCTTTCTATGCAGTAGCCCATAACAGACTTGCGGGAAAAGAACCACTTATTCATCGTGAAAGAGATATTTATGCCAAACAAACACAACAAGAGTCGGTGGAGCAAGCTGATAGTCAGCCGAGTAATAATCCTTTTCATGTATTTTTGAGAGGTTTAGATGGACTTTCAAAAATGATAAAACCAGCCGTGGTTAAACAAAATATGCAGGAAGAAAAACAATCTTTTTCAACAAATAGTATTTCACCATCGACTGAACCCGAAAAGTCATTAGACGAACTTTTGATTGAATTGAATGCTTTAGTCGGACTGCAAAATGTTAAAGATGAAGTAAGTAGTTTGGTGAATGTTTTGAAAATTGAAAAGATTAGACAAGAGCAAGGAATTGATTTGCCCGACCGCTCGTTACACATGGTTTTTCATGGAAATCCTGGTACAGGAAAAACAACTATTGCACGACTTTTAGCAAAAATATTCAAGGCTTTGGGCGTATTGAGCAAAGGACAATTATATGAAACCGACCGCAGTGGTTTGGTGGCAGGTTATACTGGTCAAACTTCGCTGAAAGTACGTGAAGTTTGTGAAAAAGCAATGGGCGGAATTTTGTTTATTGATGAGGCTTACGCACTCAATAGCGATGATACTTACGGCCCCGAAGCGGTCAATACTATTGTGAAATTTATGGAAGATAACCGTGATGATTTTGTAGTAATCGTGGCAGGTTATGAACAGAAAATGACTGATTTTATTAACTCAAATCCTGGCTTACATTCGAGGTTCAACAAATACATTGGTTTTAAAGATTATACACCCGAAGAACTGCTCGAAATATATTTATTGCAAACGCAAAAAGTGCAATTAAAAGTAGAAGAAGCTGCCAAAAAGAAAGTTTATAAACTTTTCAAAAAAATGTACGAAGACCGTGATGCTGCCTTCGGAAATGGGCGACTTTCACGTAATATTTTTGAAAAAACCTACGAAAAACAAGCCAATCGTCTTGTAAAAGAAGGTATTGAGAAAGCAGATATTAGTTTGATAAAAGAAGAAGATATTCCTGTGATGGAGTAGCGGTTAGACTACGCTAACCAATCAACTAACCTGAGCCAAGACTAAGATCGAAATCTATAAATCCTCAATTTTATCAAGATAAAATTCTGCCTGTTTCAATATTTCATTTCGTTGTTCGACAGGCATTTTATTAAGCGTAACATATGCCATTCCGATGCGTGGATTTCGTTCCAATTTCGCTCGATGGCGGTCATAAAAATGCCAATAAAGCGAATTAAATGGACAAGCCTTTTGTCCTGTTTTCTTGCTTTTGTCATAAAAACATGAACTACAATAATCGCTCATTTTATCAATATAATTGGCCGATGCTACGTATGGCTTTGAGCCAACAACTCCGCCATCGGCGTACTGGCTCATGCCACGAGTATTTGTGATTTCGACCCATTCTATTGCATCAATATAAATACCCAAATACCATTCGTCAATATCATCGGGATTGATGCCCGCTAACAAACAAAAATTGCCAATAATCATCAATCTTTGGATGTGATGAGCGTACGCAAAGTTTAATGACTGCCCAATAGCGTGTTTCAGACAATTCATTTTGGTTTTGCCAGTCCAAAAGAAATCGGGAAGTTTTAATTCGTGTTTAAAAAAATTAAGTCTTTGAAAATCAGGCATTTGATTCCAATAAATGCCTCGCATATACTCTCGCCAACCGATGATTTGCCTTACGAAACCTTCAATTTGAGCAATCGAAATCTCATCTTGGTTTTGTTCCCAATGCTCAACTGCTCGCTCTACAACTTCTAAGGGAGAAAGTAACTTTATATTTAATGAAAACGACAATCGAGAATGATAAATCGACCAATATTGCATTGACATTGCATCTTCGTAAGTTCCGAAATTGGGCAAGCAGTTCTTTACGAAAAAGTCTAATAATTGTAGAGATTCTTGCCGAGTAAGAGGCCAAAAAAATGCTTTTGCATTTACGTTTCCAATGGTCTTTATTTCTTGTTTTTGTACAAGTTTATGAATTTCCGAAACATCCCTGTTAAAAACCAAAGGTTCAACGGGGCGATGTGTCTTCGGAAGTTTTTTTCGGTTGTCTGCATCGTAGTTCCATTGCCCTGTAATTGGCTCATTACCGTCCATCAAAATTCCATATTTTCGTCGCATCATTCGATAGAAACTCTCCATCAAGAAGGTCTTTTTACCTTTAAAAAAATCCGTCAGTTGGGTGCGGGAACTCAAAAAGTGCTCGGTATCGTATGTCTTAGTAGAGATTTTTAATGAAACTGAAAAAGCCTTTAATTGCTCATCAAGTCGGTATTCGTCGGGAAGTTGATATTCAAAATGCGTAACCTTATTTTCTTCAATGATCCATTCCAAATTTTTGGTCAAAGATTGTGTATTTTGTGCATCGTCCAAACGCAGATATATGATCTTATGCTTCTGACTATTAAGGTTTTGACTAAATAAACGCATTGCCGAAAAGAAACCCAAAATCTTCTGTATATGGTGATTAACGTAGTCAGTTTCCTGCCTCATTTCCATCATTACATAGAGATTAGAGTCATTTTTTTCTTGAAACCACGAATGATTATGATTGAGTTGGTCACCCAATATGAGTCGAAGAACCATGAAGTTTTTTAGATAGATGTTTCATGGAATTAACCAATTATTGGCGTATTTGTTTCGATAATCCTAAACTAATCCTTCTGGATTGGGAATAAAGTTCAAGAACGAATCAGCATGAGTTTTATATTTTTCGGTGTCGAGGGCGTATAGAAAAGCACCTTTTTTTGAGAACCCTTTCTGTTTCTCTTTCAATTTTATCAAAAGCCCAGTTGAGAGGATTTTTCGGCTAAAATTTCGCTTATCAAAATTATTGCCATAAATGGCTTCGTAAAGATTTAATATTTGAGGAATCGTAAATTTTTCGGGCATCAATTCAAAGCCAATCGGGTGAAATGCTGCCTTGTAGCGTAGTCGATCAATCGCAATTTTAATCATTTCACTGTGGTCGAAGAGCAATTCGGGCAAATTGTGCATCGAAAACCATTGAGCGTGGTGCGTGTCCGAAATATTGGTTTCGTAATCTTTCACATTCACCAAAGCATAATATGCCACCGAAACTGTTCGCTCTACAGAGTCACGGCTTGGGTTTCCAAAAGCATTGATTTGTTCCAAAAAAATGCCTGAAACGCCCGTTAATTCAAATAAAATCCTTTCGGCTGCTTGGTCGAGGCTTTCGTCAGGTTTTAGCCACCCACCCATTAGCGACCAAGTATCGTGGTCGGTCTGAACGCCACGTTTCACTAATAATAATTTCAATTCTTCGCCATCAAAACCAAATATAATGGAGTCCAGAGCCACCAAGCATTTGGTTTGTTGTTTATATAGTTCTAACATTCAATATTTTAGGGTAAATTATATTATAGGCAAGCATGGTCAATAATTAGCAATATATGAAAGTAGATACCTATGCACAACAAAAATAGGTAATTTCTCTAAAAAACTCGTATTTTTACACAAAAAAGCCTAAATGTTACTCTTAGAAATCAAGCATCTGCACAAATCGTTTAACGAAATTAAAGCAGTAAACGATATTTCAATCAATCTCGAAAAAGGTAAGATTTTAGCAATTTTGGGTGAAAGTGGCTCAGGAAAAACAACCCTACTTCATTTAATTGCGGCACTCTACGAACCAGATTCGGGAACACTCACGCTCGACGATGTACGCATCACCCCACCCTCCGAAAAACTTATTGCTGGAAATCCTGACATTAAATTAGTCAGACAAGATTACGGACTTTTTCCGAATATGTCGATTCGTGAAAATATTGCTTATGAACTGCGTTATTATGAAGAAAAATATCGTAATAAAAGAATAGATAAATTATTAAAAATCAGTGGTTTACAGAAAGTTCAAGCTCATCGTCCTCGCCAAGTTTCGGGTGGTGAGCAGCAACGGGCAGTAATCGTAAAAGCTATTGCCGAGCAACCCAAACTACTGCTTTTAGATGAGCCTTTTAGTCATTTAGATATTCTCAACAAGCGAAAATTAAAGAACGAAATATTACACATCATAAAACAAGATGCCGTAACGTGCATTTTCGTAACGCACGACGTAGCCGATGCCTATGATATGGCCGACAACTTGGCAATTATGCGAAAAGGCAAGATTCTCCAAATCGGAACACCAGAAGAAGTTTATCAAAAGCCTGTAAATCAATATATTGCCGAAATTACAGGAGAATTGATGAATGCAGCTTTTAGCGTAAAAAGTGCTAAGTCAGACTTAGAAAAATTCAATACAAAACACGCTACACTCAGCACTCAGTTCTTACGCCCCGAACAAATTCGTATTTCTGAAAAATCTGATATAACGGCAATTGTTCAATCTATTAAGTTTGGGGGAGCATATTATGAGGTAATTTTGAAATTAGATAATTCATGCTTGAAAATGTATAGTTTTGATAAATTGAGAGTAGATGATGAAGTTAGGATTGAAATTATTTGAGAAAAGTAAATTCTTCAAAATCAATCATTTAAATCTTATAAATCTCTTAAATTCTCTTTAAGAATGATTAAGTTAAAATATCCTATTTTTACTTGAATAATAGATAAAACGTCCATTCTTGAAAACGTTTGTAGATATTTTCTGTGAACGATTAATAAAATTTAGATAAAAATTTATTCTATTCTTTGCATTTGTTTGGCTAATTACTCAACTTTGCATCGGTATCAAGAATTTCTAATAAAAATTTAGAAAACCAACCGAGTCGAAACGCTACGGTGGTCAAAAGATGCGGGCTCTTTACAAGTCAAAAATGTTTTATTTTTCTCTTCAAGGCTCCCCTCCAATTACTTGATAGCTATCAACTCACAAAATATTTAACCAAAAACATAGGATTTATGCCTTATTTATTCACTTCTGAGTCAGTATCGGAAGGACACCCAGACAAAGTATCAGATCAAATCTCAGATGCTCTTATTGATAATTTCATGGCGTTTGACCCTTCATCTAAAGTTGCTTGCGAAACTTTGGTAACAACAGGTTTAGTAGTTTTGGCAGGAGAAGTGAAAACACAAACATACCTTGATGTTCAAGCAATTGCCCGTGAGGTAATCCGTAAAATCGGTTATACCAAATCAGAATATATGTTTGAGGCAAATTCGTGCGGAATTATCTCAGCTATTCACGACCAATCGGCCGATATTAATCAGGGTGTTGATAGAGTGGTAATTGCAGATGATTTTGAATCAAAAGCAAACGCTCAAGGTGCAGGCGATCAAGGAATGATGTTTGGCTATGCCACCCGTGAAACCGACAATTATATGCCATTGGCTTTGGACTTGGCTCACACCATCCTCCAAGAAATGTCATATATACGTAACAATGAGCCAACCTTGATTCCTTACTTACGCCCCGATGCAAAATCTCAGGTTACAATCGAATATTCTGACGATAATGTGCCTCAAAGAATTGATACAATTGTAGTTTCTACGCAACACGATGATTTTGCAGAAGATGCAATAATGTTGGCAAAAATCAAGACAGATATTATAAATATTGTTATGCCACGAGTGAAAGCAAAATTGAAAACTGAATTGCAATTATTGTTCAATGATGCGATTACTTACCATATAAATCCAACAGGAAAATTTGTAATTGGTGGCCCACACGGAGATACAGGTTTGACAGGACGTAAAATTATTGTTGATACTTATGGTGGTAAAGGTGCTCACGGTGGTGGTGCTTTTTCAGGAAAAGACCCATCTAAAGTTGACCGCTCTGCAGCTTATGCTACTCGCCACGTAGCCAAAAACTTAGTAGCCGCTGGTCTTTGTGATGAAATATTGGTACAAGTTTCTTATGCAATTGGTGTAGCAAAACCTTGTGGATTGTTTGTAACAACTTATGGAACTGCCAAAGTTGATATGACTGATGGAGAAATTGCACAAAAAGTAGCCGAAATCTTCGATATGCGTCCTTATGCTATAGAGCAACGCTTAAAATTACGTAACCCAATTTACTCAGAAACGGCAGCTTATGGACACATGGGACGTAAGAATGAAATAGTTACAAAAACTTTTAAAGGCCCAGATGGAGCAATTGTAACCAGAGAAGTAGAACTTTTTACTTGGGAAAAATTAGATTATGTTGATGCCGTGAAAACTGCATTCGGACTATAATTTTTCATATAAAACAATAACTGGTAGGGGTTCAAAATTTTGGACTCCTACTTTTTTTGTTTTTACATATCGGTTTTTTAAAATATCAAGTTCAGAAAATATTCTCTTAAAACATTCTTCAAAAACAGATTGTTTTCAATTGAAAAATAATGAGTATTTTCGCAAAAATAATCTCCAAGTTAATGAAAGTCATTCAATTACGTTCTTTAATATTTTTAATAGTTTATTGCTCATTTTCTATTGCAACATTTGCCCAAACACCCAAACCTGCGATTAGTGTAGCCAAGCCAACGGTCTATTCTATTATTGAACAAGTTCGCAAAAAATATGCTCCTGATAAACGAGTGGCCATTTTTCAAGCAGAATTAGATTCAAACCGAATTGTAGGTAAAACTAATTTGCCATTAGCTAAAAAAGATTTATTAAATCGCTTAAAGTCAAATGGTTATATCTTGGCAGATGCCGTAAGGATTTTGCCAAATACTGAAGAATTGGGTGATAAAATATATGCTTTTGTGAATGTTTCGGTGGTCAATATGCGTAGTCAGCCCAAAGAACCTGCCGAGTTAGCATCACAAGCTCTGCTTGGTACATCCCTAAAAATATTTGATAAAGACCGCTATTGGTACCAAGTACAAACCCCCGACAATTATATTGGTTGGGTAGAAGGCACCACTATTGACCGCATAACCAAAGAAGAACTTGATAGTTATCAAGCAAAAACTAAACTTATTTTTTCTAAACCTTATGGGTTTTCATACACTAAACCTGACGAAAATGCTCAGACCGTGTCTGACCTTACTTGGGGCGATTTGTTGGTAGTAAAAGATACTTTAAAAGATTTTTACGAAGTAATTTATCCAGATAATAGGAAAGCGTTTATTGCCAAAAATGAAGCTATTCCTTACCAAAAATGGAAACAATCGGTAATGCCAACCGAACAAAACTTGGTAAATACAGCTACTCGTATGATGGGTTTGCCTTATTTGTGGGGCGGTACTTCGTGGAAAGGGGTTGATTGTAGCGGTTTTACACGAATGATTTACCAAAATAATGGAATTTTACTTCCTCGTGATGCTTCCCAGCAAGTTTTTGTTGGCGAAGAAGTGGCATTCGAGCAATTGAAAGCGGGCGATTTACTGTTTTTTGGAGAAAAAGCAACTACCGAAAAATCCGAAAAAGTTGTTCATGTAGGCATGTGGATAGGAAATAATCAATTTATCCATTCGTCAGGAATGGTCAAAGTTAGTAGTTTTGATAAAAATTTTACTAACTATGATGCCCATAATGCAAGCCGTTATTTGCGTGCAAGACGAATATTAGGTTCAGAAAAAGGTATCGTATCGTTGAAAAAATAATTAAGTCGATTTTTTAATCGGAGTGTCGAAAGTCCGATATTTAGCGTAACTCAATATTTTATTTGTCAATTATACACTTATTCCATATTTTTCGTACTTTCGCAATGATATTCAACCAAAAAATAAACTAATGAAAAAATCTCTCATTTTTTCTCTTCTCATTCTCTTCGTTGCACTTGCTTGTAAGCAGACTCGAAAAATGCTGTCGGACGAAAGTTATGCCAAATTATCTGAAGATGAAAAACACAAAGTCAAACACGCCCTTGATGGTATTCAGCTTGCCGACCCTGACCTCGAAGTAACGCTATTTGCTTCCGAGCCAATGATGATGAACCCCACCAATATGGATATTGATGCCAAAGGTAGAGTTTGGATTTGTGAGGGCTATAATTATAGGAACAAGTTAAATCCTAAAAACCCTTACAACAAAAAAGGCGACAGAATCTTGATAATGGAAGATACCGACCAAGATGGAAAAGCTGATAAAAGTACTGTTTTCTATCAAGGCGAAGACATAAACTCTGCACTCGGAATTTCGGTTTTGGGCAATAAAGTTATCGTTTCGTGCAGTCCAAATGTATTTCTTTTTACTGACGAAAATAACGATGGAAAAGCTGATAAAAAAGAAATTATTTTCACAAACTTAAAAGGAGTGCAGCACGACCATGCTATTCACGCTTTTTCGTTCGGCCCCGATGGAAAATTATATTTCGACGGTGGAAATGAAGTAGAAACTTTAAGTGATAAAAATGGTAAGGAACTGACCGATGATTTGGGCAGACCATTTTCGACGTATAAGCAAGGGAAAATTTTTCGTTGCGATATTGATGGCTCAAATGTGGAAATTTTAGCACATAATTTTCGTAATAACTACGAAGTTGCCGTTGATTCTTATGGCAGAATGTGGCAATCGGACAATGATGATGATGGAAATAAGGGCGTGCGTATAAATTATGTGATGGATTATGGTAATTATGGTTTCAAAGATGAAATGACGGGAGCGAGTTGGCAAGAACGCCGTACTAACTGGGAATCTGAAATTCCGTTACGTCATTGGCACTTAAATGACCCAGGTGTTGTGCCAAATTTATTACAAACTGGTGCTGGTTCACCAACAGGTATGATTGTTTATGAAGGGAAATTATTGCCCCAAAAATACCAAAACCAAGTTATTCATTGCGATGCTGGTCCAAGTATTGTGCGTTCGTACCCAGTCGAAAAAGTGGGTGCTGGTTTCAAAGCAACAATCAATAATATTTTGGATGGTGCAAAGCGTGACCAATGGTTCCGCCCTTCAGATGTAACAACCGCACCCGATGGTTCGATTTTCGTTGCTGACTGGTACGACCCAGGTGTTGGTGGACACGCAATGGGCGATTCGGTACGTGGACGAATTTATAGAATTGCACCAAAAGGAGAAGATTATTCTGTACCAAAATTTGATTTTGAAACTGCCGAGGGTTGTGTAGAAGCTTTGCAAAATGCCAATTTAGGAGTACGTTATTTGGCTTGGACAAAACTAAATGCCATGCAAGATAAAGCTGAAGAAGCATTAGTGAAACTTTGGAAAGGAGACGATTCGAGAATGCGTGCAAGAGCTTTATGGTTATTGGGCAAAATCAAAGGAAAAGAAGCAAAATATGTGCAGGAAGCAATCGAAGATAAAGATGAGGATATTCGTTTGACGGGTATTCGTTTGTCTCGTGAATTACCATCAGATAATTTGACAATATTGAAAAAATTGGCAAATGATGCTTCTCCTCAAATTCGCCGTGAAGTTGCATTGGCAATTCGTCATAAAACTTCGCCAGAGGCGGCTGCAATTTGGACAACTTTGGCCAATCAATACGATGGAAAAGACCGCTGGTATTTGGAGGCGTTGGGTATTGCAGCCGATAATCAGTGGGATGAGTTTTTCGCCAATTATATTGCTCAAGTTGGCGAAAAATGGAAAACAGATGCCGCTACAAAAGACATCGTTTGGCGTAGCCGTTCGACTGATAATATATTTCGTTTGGCTGAATTGGCAAAATCAGAAAAGGAAAATCTTCGTTTTTTCCGTGCCTTTGATTTTCAAACAAATCCAGAAAAAACCAAAGTTTTACTCGGAATGTTAGATGGTGGAAATGCTTCTAGCGATGTTATGACCTTAGTTTTCAAGCATTTAGATGTAACAAGTGCCAAGAAGGATGCAATGTTTCAAAGTCTGTTACCCAAAGTTTTAAGTGGCATTAAAAACCCAATGGATTACTTAGATTTGGTGAAACGTTATGAAATGAAAAACCAGTCTGACCGCCTAACAGCAATGGCTATGAATGATTCACTTTTGGGCAATGAAGCGGCAAAAGTTCAGATTAAACTTAATGGTTTGGGTGAATTTCAGAGATTAGCAAAAAGCAAAGATGAAGATCTAGCTCGCAAGGCTATTATGATTTATGGAGGGGTAGATGATAAGCCAGTAACTGATTATTTGGTAGCTTTATTTAATAATAAAAATCTTGCAAAAAACCTTCGCAACGAATCAATGAGAGCTATGAATGGCTGGAATAGTGAAGCTATTTTGTGGGATTTAGTAAAAGCTAACAAAGTATCGGAAGAGGTAATGCCTATTGCAAAGAAAATCCTTTTGGGGACCTGGCACGGAGATATTCGCTCAGAAGCAATGAAAATGTTTGGTGCAGAAATGGACAAAGAATTGGGCGATATTAACGATTTAACTAAGGGAATTGGTAACGCCACAACTGGACAAGCAGTATTTAAAACTTACTGCGTAGCTTGTCACCAAGTGAAAGGAGAAGGTATCAACTTTGGACCAAATTTAACAGAAATCGGTAGTAAACTATCAAAAACAGCTCTTTATTCGGCTATTATTAACCCAAGCCAAGGCATAAGCTTTGGTTATGAAGGCTATAAACTCAAACTAAAAGACGGGACAGAAGTAGAAGGAATGATTTTAAGCAAAACCGAAAACGATGTAAATCTAAAGCAAATTGGCAGTACAACTCCAACTGCTTTTAAGCGTGCCGATATTGTTTCGATGGAAGAAAACGAAGAATCATTAATGCCAAAGTTTCCACTTCAAAAGCAAGAAATGGTTGATTTAGTGGAGTATTTACGCACTTTGAAGAAGCAATAAAATTCTTAAAATTTGAATTGAAAAGGAGCGTAATTTTAAGAATTATGCTCCTTTTTTGTATAAGGTATCTTTTTGATTATGTTTGTGAAAATCTAAACAGGTTCACCATCAATTCTAACTTTTCTTACTATATTCATTTATGAAAAAAAATCTTTGGAGTTTGGTACTCCTTTTGGGAGTTTGTCTTGATGGTTTCTCTCAAAATCAGTCAACTTTTACCAACCCATTATTGCCTTCTGGAGCTGACCCGTACAGCTTTTATAAAGATGGATATTATTATTATACACATACTTCACAAGGAAAACTGGTGATTTGGAAAACCAAAAATTTGGCAGATTTGAAAACTGCTGAGTCTAAAATAATCTGGACTCCACCAGCAGGAACTATGTATTCTAAAGAATTATGGGCTCCAGAGATTCATTTTATTCGTGGGAAATGGTATATGTATTTTGCTGCTGATGATGGCGATAATAACCATCATCGAATGTATGTTTTGGAGAATAACTCGCCTGACCCAATGATAGGTGATTGGACTTTTAAGGGAAAAGTAGCCGATACTTCAAGCGACAAATGGGCAATTGATGGAGATGTTTTTAAGTATCGTAGGAAATTATACATGATTTGGTCGGGGTGGGAAGGTGACAAAAATGGACAGCAAAATATTTATATTGCCAAAATGAAAAACCCTTGGACAATTAAAGCGGGGCGTGTAAAAATATCAGGTTCGGATTTTGATTGGGAAAAACATGGCGACCTAAACGACCCAAATTTGCCCCATGTCAATGTAAATGAAGGCCCACAGATATTAAAACATGGAAAAAAGCTATTTATTGTTTATTCTGCAAGTGGCTGCTGGACAGACTTTTATGCCTTAGGAATGTTGAGTGCCGATGGAAATGTCGATTTAATGAAACCAAGTAATTGGAAGAAATCAGCTGAACCTGTTTTTAAGCAATCTCCCGAAAATGGTGTTTTTGCTCCAGGTCATAATTCATTTTTCAAATCTCCTGATGGAAAAGAAGATTGGATACTTTATCATGCCAATTCAAAATCTGGACAAGGGTGTGGGAAACTTCGTTCGCCAAGAATGCAAAAATTTTATTGGAATAATGACGGCACGCCTAATTTCGGAGTTCCTGTAAATGAAAATCAAGAATTGACAATTCCATCAGATAAGAAAATCCAAAAACATTAACAATGAAAAAATACATTGCTTTCCTCAGAGGGATAAACGTAGGAAATATCCGCATCAAAATGCCTGATTTGAAAACAGCTTTTGAAAAAATGGGTTTTCAAAATGTAGCAACTTACTTACAAACAGGAAATGTAGTTTTTGATTCTGAAAAAAGTATAACAGAAATTGTTACGACTCAGGTTCTACCCTGAATTAGTTAAATTGAATAAAAAGTATTAATCTTACTTCATCTTGTTAGATATAGAAATCATATCGAAATTTG
>NZ_JAYWCU010000153.1:0-6245 GCF_043780375.1 Emticicia sp.
ACTTTACTACTTTTTAACTTTCTAACTTTTTAAAGTTTTAATCTTTTCGAGGTATCCGTTCTGATATTTACTCTTTTCTTTGGTACAATCACATTTACACGCACTCTTGAGGTATCCAACAATTTCTTGGGTTCTTCCAAAACTGGTTTGGCAACTGGAATGTTTTTCCTAATTGGCACAGGCACTGGAGGCGTATAAACACCCAATGCCGCATTTATTTGCCCTGTAACTCTATTTAAAGCAATCACAGCTTGGTCATCAGTCCCATCTTTTTCAACTGCTTCTTTCAAAAACTCCTCTGCTTTTGTAGTTTGTCCCAATTGCTCTAAAGTTAGCCCGATAAAGTAATTTATTTTTGGTATTTCAGAATTGATGTCTAAAACCTTTTCATAATATTCTAATGCTTTAGTGTAATTTTTCCAACGGAAATAAACAGTTGCCGAATAGAGCAAAGCATCAGTTCGGCGAGAATCTAAAGCTGAAGCTATATCATAATAGAATAAAGCACTATCCAAACGACCAAATTTGGCAAAAACTGAACCTCTATCAATAAAAAACTCCGCATTTTTGGGAAACTGTTGAATAGCACTTTTATTTACAGCCAAAGCCGAATCGTACAATTTTCGATTCTTTAAAATTTCGGTTAATTTAATGTAACCCTCTTTGAATGAAGGTTTCATGTCAATTGCTTTATTCATTTTCAAAATAGCAGTAGTGGTATCTCCTTTTCTTGCGGCCAAAGTTCCTTGATAAAAATAAGTTTCTCCATCAAATGGTGCTATTTGTAAAGATTTTGCCAAATACTGTTCGGCAATTTTTAAATCATTTCTTTGCTGAGATAAATCGCCCAAAAGTGTATAAAGTTCGGGGGTATCAATATTCAAAATTTCTGCACTTTGGGCAGAAGCAAATGCCTCGCTATATTTCTTTAAATCTCTAAGTATTAAGGCTTTAACAAAAAGATATTTGCCAGTATTTTGTTTCAAACGGTCGGCACGATTTATGTCTTCCAATGCTTTTTGAAGGTCAGCCATTTTGTGTAAAACAGATGCTCTTTTATAATAATTTTCTGCCACACTTGGGTTGCTTCTAATAGCATCAGTTAAAGCTTCCAAAGAGGCTGTATTCTGAATACTTTCGGTTTGAAAAGGTGTAGGCGGGATTTTTGAACGCTCACGGTTTCCTTGTCCACAAGCGAATAAAAGGGAAGAAATGATGATTAAACAATATAAGTTATTTCTTTTTGACATTGGATTTACTGCACGAAGAAAAAAGGCATTTTGCCTAATTGTAACATACTTTTTTACAAAAATCCGAATTTTTTCTTAGAAATGAAACGATAATTTCAAATTATGAATTATGAATTGTAAATTGATAGTTAAATTAGATTCAGTCTAACACAATAATTGCCTTATAATCAAATATTTACAAAAAAAACCTGTATCTAAACCGACGCAAATCTATAAAAAACACCTAATGGCAAGCGTTTTTGAAATGTATCTTGTAAGACCAATTCTCCCATTTCTGAATTTGGAATATTTGGATAGTTTTGTTTAATAATCGTTTCGGCTATGACAGCCGAGAAACCCATCGAATAAAGATTCAAAATAAAGAAAAAGTCTTTTTCATGAAGCAACATTAAGCAATTTTTGATTAATTCATTCAAACCTTCTTCTAAAATCCATTTTTCACCATCTGGTCCTCTGCCATAGGCGGGCGGGTCAAGAATAATTCCATTGTATTTTTTACCACGTTTTACTTCTCTTTTTACAAATTTCAAAGCATCTTCTATCACCCAGCGAATGTCTGACAAATTGCTTGCCTCCATGTTTTCTCTCGACCATGAAATTACTTGTTTCATCGAATCTACATGCGTAACATCAGCTCCATTGGCTTTGGCAATAAGCGATGCACCGCCAGTATAAGCAAATAAATTTAATACTTTTGGGGTCTCTTCAAGCGATATTTTATTGAGTTTTTCTTCAATAAAACGCCAGTTTTCTGCTTGCTCAGGAAAAATACCGACGTGCTTAAATGACGAAAGAGAAAGTTTAAACTTTAGTTTTGTTTTACCTTGCTCATAATTCATTAGCCATTTTTCAGGCATATTTTTAATATTTTGCCAATCGCCTCTTTCTTCTGGACTCAATTGGTCTTTACCTTTGGTTTTTCTAAAAACAGCAGATGCTTTTTTTAGCCAAACTTCTTCAGACAATGATTTATCCCAAACAGCTTGTGGTTCGGGGCGAGCTAAAATAAATTCGCCGAAACGCTCTAATTTTTCATAATTTCCCGAATCAATTAATTCGTAAGAGGCGATATTGGGTGTAAGCAGATTATACAATATGATATTGGTTATTAGTAGTCTTCAATCTATAAATTTTAAGTTTCTGCTGTGTTCAAAATTCAGAACTTAATACTTTAGTCAAGTAAATTATTTTTTTAATATTGGTTTGTGGCAATGGTTGTTGACCTTTTTTACGCTTACTTGGTTTTTCTTTTGGTATATCAGTATCTTTTATAGCCTCAAATTTAATACGACTTCCGTCAGCAATGAAATAATTTTCGTACCAATTTCTTACCCCGTGATATGCGGGAATAAACTGAGCGTTTTTTAGATCAGATGGTTTTTCACCAAACGACTCATTAGAAAGTTTATAATTTGCTGGGTTTGTAAAGTTTATCGAGCTACTAACTAACAAATTTCCCTTAACACAAGCTGCCACAGCATGATGTACATTAATTGCCAAAGCTTCTTCCATCTGCGGCGAAATTTGGTTCATATCTATACGACTTTGTGAAATTAGGTTTCCTTCTAAATCGAAATTGGCGGCAAAACCATTCTGAAAATTGAATCCTTTAAAAACCTGTTTAGATTGCGTACGTTGATAATTTGAATTACTATTATAGGGATTATACCCCGAATAGAAAGGGCTATTAGATGTAACTACATTATAATTAGGTTGATAAAAAGTACCCCCTATCGAAATAATATTATTGCTAAATATTGGTTGGGTTGGCAAAAAAGTGAAACTATTACCTATTTTCTTGACATGTTCATCGCTTAAATCGGGTGAGCCTTTTAATAATATTCGGTAATCATAAAACTTTGTGAGCGTCGTTTTATTATCTTCAATTTTTGAAAAATAAATACCTTTCGCTCCTGTGTTTGACTGATATGTACCTGTAATAATTTGTGTAGCTGAATCAATTTCGGTCAATTGTGCTGTCAATGGGAAGTTTCCAGCATTTGAACGAATCATGTTTTTCATAATAAGCTGTCCCGAAGTATCATATTTAGCATAAACAACAAAGGCATCTTTGATAAATTCACCTTTTTTCTTTTTTTCGTTCGTATATCCCGACTCTTTTATTGACCATAAACTTTCAATAATATTTTTTTGAGGAATATATTTAAAATATTGTACTTGAACTTTTCCTGTAAGTTCGGCAGAAATAAAGTCGCCTAAACTTTCATGAAAATTATAATTGTAGAATGTTGCTCCATTTTCATTCATGCCTGCCATCAGGATTTTGTTTTTGAAATAAACATAATGTTGGTCTTTGAAAAACTCACGGAGTTCAAATCCTTTATTTTCAAATTTCCCATCATTTAATTCTATGCTAAAAACTTGATAATACATACCTTGATTTTCGGAAAACATAAACGTAACTCGCTCATTATCAAGTGTATAAGCTGATGGTTGCTTTTCAGCGTCAAGAAAAATCTCTGATTCCCAAACTTTTTTGAGGTCTGTATCAAATCTGGCAATAATGGCTTTTGTGACGTCTTTTTTGATGAAAAATATCAATCCATTTTTACCCAAAGGAATGATTTTTTGCCAAGTTGGTCGTCCACTTACTTCTATTTCGATAGTTTGTTGAACTCCTATTTGAGCTTGGGCAAAAAGGTTATATTGAAGTAATATGATAGCTACTAAGATTGCTTTTTTCATTCAGTATTGTAATATTAAAGCCCTCCAAAAGAATTTGGTGGGTTACGAGGGAATTTTACTTCAAAACTCTATTTTATTCAGATAAAATACTCTTCTGCTACCATCGTTACGGTTAGCAATTTTTTGGTAGCCCCACGCCAAATAAAAATTTTGATGCCAATATTCGATATCGTCAGTTTCTGTATCTCGCACTTTATCACCTTCCCTTTGGGTGTCAATATCTATCATTTTTGTACCTTCAACTACTTTTGAGCCTTTTACAATTTTAGAAGCTAATTTTCCTTTATTGCTATAAACCAAGGTAATGTCGTCGTTCTGCACATTGATTCTAACTTTTTCTTTCAAATCCATGCTTTTTACATTATCAAAGCTAAAGCTATTGTCCCACAGCATATTTCCTTTCTGGTCAAAACCCGCCACTACAGCGTGTGTATATCTGAAACCATCAAATTGCTGGTTATTGTTGCCATAATTTGAATACATCCAAGGATTCCACGCCCAAGAATTTCCACCAAAATATCGAGCATAACGCAACGCATTAATAGAATTATATCCATAGCTAAAAGGCGAACCAAAACCACTTCCATAAAATGGCGAACCGTATGAATTATTATTTCTAAATTCAGGATAAAAAACCTCTGCAACTAAAATATATTGATTGTCTTTTTGAATAATATCATGTACTAAAACACGGTAATTTAGCTTCAAATCATCTCCTTGTCCTTTCTTTCGCAATATTTTCTTTTCGATTCGCTCCTGTTGTTTTTCAGTCATAAACTTAAAAAAGTTCTTAAAATCAGTAAAACTGTGCATTTTTAAGTATTCTGGTGTTTCACCATCAACTTTACTGATATACAAACCTTGCGACATAGGCACGCCATTGGACTGATACCCTTTGTAACCATAATTGCCAATCATTAACTGTGTTCCATCTTTTAATGGAAAAAGTTTTCCTGTCAAAAGACCATAATCTTCTTCTGGTTCAACTCCCAATTGTTCTACAATTTTGCCATTATGATTGATTCTTTTCACTACAACATAACTCGAACGCCCTTTTTTGACTGAATACGACACAATTAATAAATCATTGATATCATCAAAATCAATTGAAGAAATGCTGGCAGTTCCTTTCAAGCCTCCCGCCAAAATCCGAGGCTGCATTTTATTTAAACTCACACTCATCAAAACAGGCTCATCTTTTACCATTCCTGCCAAATAAGCAGTTTCATTATGAACTTTAAACTCCGAAATCTCAAAATGTTTGATATTTTCAAAGAACAATTTTTGAACAATACCAATACCAGTAGAAACCTTGAGAATTTGATATAAGTCAGAATTATATTTACTAAATAAAAAATAGACATCTCGTCCATCTCGGTGATAATCAACAAAGGACTGGTTTTCTTCTAATTCTCCATTGACCGACCAAGATTGTTGAAGTTCCGCATCAAATTTGGTGATATTAAATTCAGTTTTTCCTGTTTTAGATAAAAGCAAAACCCCTTCGTCACCCAATGTAATTACTTGATAAGTTTGGTCTGCAACACGGGAAGCAATCTCAATTCGCTTAACACTTTGAGCATATAAAACATTGCTTGTAGCATTTAGTACAACGCAGGTAAAAACTATACCACTAACAATCAGTTTTCTGACACTTGCAAAAGAGTTTATGTTAAGCGGAACGCCGCCCATTGATAACTGATAACTCTTCAACCGTTCATTAATTTTCATACGCTTTTGAAATAATAATATCGAATTCTTCTTTTTTTAATTGTTGTACTGAAAGCCTTGATTGACGAATCAATGAAACTTCTTGCAAACGTTCATCTACTTTAATAGCTTTTAAGGTAACGGTTTTGGGCAATTTCTCAACGGCAGTCAAGTCTACTACAACCCAACGAGGGTCATTAATAGTTGGGTCTGGATAAGCCTCTTTTACAATTTTTGCTATACCTACAACTTCCATTCCTTCATTTGAGTGGTAAAATAACACCAAATCGTTTAGCTTCATTGCTGCAAGGTTGTTACGAGCTTGATAATTACGAACACCGTCCCAAGTACCTATGCCTTGATTAACGAAATCGTCCCATGAATATTTGAAAGGTTCTGATTTAACGAGCCAGTAGTTCATTTTTTAATTTGTGAATGATTAAGACAATGAATAAATTTAAAAAACTTTCAAAAGCTATTGAAAGGCTTAATTTAGATAAAATGTAATTGAAACGCAATACATAGTAATTCTTTAAAATAATTACTTTCGATTTAGATGGTAATTTTACAATTTTACCA
>NZ_JAYWCU010000154.1:0-29248 GCF_043780375.1 Emticicia sp.
ATCAGCCTTTTTCAGATTGGTTTGAGATGGATAAAGTCAGGACATTTTAAAATTAATCACCTTTTATCAGCTATACAATTTTGTGTACGGTTTTAAAAAAATTACAAAGGAAAGCTAAAAGACAAAGTGATTTTGTTGTACAAAAATGACAAAATTCAACCTTCCTTCAAACCTGATGCTACTCGTTATACCGACGAAGAATTAGAAAAAATGGTATCGGCAGCCCCCACTAATCAAAGTCAGCCCGACACTGCTTTTAGGTCGATGATGCAGGCTTTTCGTAGAAATAACATGCTTTCGACCAAGACCAAAGACATGGCAAAAAAAGAAGGTGCTTTGGCACTCTTTAGCATGAATGCCAGAGGCAAAGATGGCACTTTATTTGTGTCGAGTGGTGGTTCGTATAAAGCAACCGACCCCGAAGGTTTATTAGATATTATGCTAACTGCCGAAGATTATTTGTCGCTTTGCCGATTGGCTAAAGCGGGCATTCCTGTTAAATTGGAGTTAGATGTAAAAACACAATTTTATACTGAAGACCTCAAAGGCTATAATGTTTTGGCGGAAATTAAGGGAACTGATCCAAATCTCAAAGAAGAAGTTGTAATGCTCGGCGGACACCTCGACTCGTGGCACAGTGCCACTGGTGCAACAGATAATGCAGCAGGTTCGGCAGTGATGATGGAGGCAGTCAGAATTTTGAAAACTTTGGGTGTTAAACCTCGTAGAACGATTCGCATTGCTCTGTGGAGCGGCGAAGAACAAGGGCTTTTTGGTTCAAGAAATTATGTAAAAAATCACTTGACCGATGCTGACACCAAGAAAAGTAACAAAGAAGGCGATAAGGTTTCAGCGTATTTTAATGTGGATAATGGAACGGGTAAAGTCAGAGGGATTTATTTGCAAGGAAATGAGGCTTGCCGCCCGATTTTTACGAAATGGTTTGAGCCTTTCCATGATTTAGGAGCAAAAACAGTTACTATTAGAAACACAGGTGGCACCGACCATTTATCTTTTGTAGGCGTGGGTATTCCAGGGTTTCAGTTTATTCAAGACGAAATTGAGTATAATACTCGTACACACCATACGAACATGGACTCTTATGACCATTTGCAACCCGATGATTTGAAGCAAGCTGCAACAATCATTGCATCGTTTGTGTATAATGCGGCTATGCGTGATGAAAAATTACCGAGAAAGAAATAATTGAACGGGCATTATTTGAATAAAAATTCCCATAAAGTCTTTTGGTTTTATGGGAATTTTTTGTTTTATCAATTTCCTCGGTAGAATTTACTTTATTCATCCACTAATGAAAGTATTGTTGACTTGGAGCAGCAGAGTTTTAAATATTTTTATAATTTTTTAATGTTAATCTTCCCATCCTTCTCCCAAGCACAAAATATTTTTTTGTCCTTTGTTCTAATTGCTTTGATGAAACTGCCTTCACCAACATCCGCTATTTCACTTTTACTTAATTCTTTTATTTTGAGTGCCTTTCCGTCTTGCCACGCAATGATGGGGTTTTCGGGGTCAGTCATGCTACAATTACGCCCCGTTCCTATTTGATTCTCTGGTTCATTTGGTTTAGAATAGTATATTCGCCCTTCTCGTTGCCAAGCGGTAGATACGACATTTTTATCACTAACTACCAAACTTCCACCATCCATTGGACACGCATTCAATTTCCATGTTCCGTTACCAAGTTTCACAGGATTGTTGAATGTATTTCCTTTATTATCCGATTGCAATAAATAAAGGTCTCTCGAACCATTCAGCCAATTTCTGAACATAATTGAAACTTTTGATTTGCTTAATGTAATTGTGGGTTTACAGCACGGACAAACAGTGCTATCTGGCGATTGATAAACTATGCTATTTTTTGACCACGAAATTCCCTTATCAGTTGTTTTGGCAAAACATATCTTATTATGTTTATCATTTCTAATATCTAACCAAACCGCATAAAAATTATCATCTTGGTCGGCGGCAATACTCATTAAACCTTCGGGTGCAGAACCCGCCCAATCATTTACCAATGCTTCTTGCGTCCATTCCTGTGATTGATGATTCAATTGAAAAATATGAATTGAGCCTTTTTTATCAATGGCAGAAACTAAAGTGTAGTTTTTTGAACTGGCTACTTGCGGTCCTCTTGACATTCCCAAGTGCATGTCTTTTACTTCGCCAATTGTTTGAATATCTGAGAAAGTTAATCCATTATCAGTAGAAGTAGCACAGTAGATTTTATCGTCGTTTCCATAGACAATTCTTACGACTCCCGCCTTATCAATTGTTATTTGTGGTTGTTTTCCGCTCGCAATAATAGCATCAGTATGAGTAGCGAACGAAAAAAAAGAGGCTATGAAAATTATTAGAATGGCTGTTTTTAGCAATGTTTTCATTGGTTTGGTGTTAAGATTTTATTTTTTGTTGATAGTTTATTTTAGAAGAAGGTGATTATCCTTTAATTATTGTTTTTAAGAACAGTTGCACAGTTTCTGATTTTCCAATGGGTTCTAAAAAGAAATTAAATACATTAACACCGACTGCAAGATAAGTAGCAGGGTGTTTGAGTTTTCCGTATCTCCATGCACCCACGAGCAGCATTCCTATTATGAGTATTTGGGTAAAGTAAATGGGAATCATGATATTTATATTTGGCCAATCTTTGCTGTGCATGCCAACATATACACTTTGTATCCCACGACCAAGAGCTGGCATCATAATAATAAATACCGTTGAAATTAACCACCAAGCATGATTTTCAATTTCTTTTCTATGCAAAATGCTTTTTATTATTGCATATCCGAAGGCTGACATCATTACGATTTCTACCACAGTCACACCAAAGAAAAACCATGCTTGAAATGGCCCAAACTGTTCAGGTGTTGCCAATGCTTTCTCTGTTGTCGTAATGTCTCTGTGCATCATACTCACAGCGGTTAAACAAACCCCTCCTGCCAGAAACATGCCGATGATTCCATTAGTTCTATGTCTGGCAATTTGACCATGAGTAGCAAAATAGGGTTGGATGATTAGATAGATATACCAAACCGTACCTGTCCAATAATGTATATGGACCGACCATGCGTTATCAGAAAAATCACCCCAATAATCCTTAAATATGCCCATTTGCATAACAAGCATTGGAAGTAGCATCCATTTATACAGTGTTTTATATTTATACATCGCATTAGAGTTTTAATGTTTTTTCTAATTTGTAGAGTTGATGTTTAAATTACAATATGAATAGTAGGTTTTTAATATTGTCGTGCGTTATTTCCCAAGATTCGTTTAATATCAGCCGCAAAGCACAAACCTCGCCTATTCTAAATATGCAATTATAAGCAGTTTTTCTTATCTAAATTGCTTTGGTTTTTGTTATATGCCGTGGCTGTTGCTCATAAAAATGTCTTTAACCAGTCATTGCATTAGGCACTTTAATCAAACATAATTTCTTCTGAACTGCCTATTTTATACAAAGGTTCCTCAATGGGTAATGTAAAATAAAAAGAGGAGCCTTCGCCTTCCACACTTTCTACCCATATTTCACCGCCATTTTTTTTCAGAAATCCTTTTACCAATAGTAATCCAATTCCTGCTCCTTTGTTTTTCTTCCTTGTTTCCGAGAACGTTTTCATTTGTGGTGTAAAAAGCTTTTCCATTATTTCTTTCGACATTCCAATTCCAGTATCCTTCACCTAAACAATAACTTTGTCATCTTTGCTTTTTGCTGAAACCGTTATTATTCCTCCTTTTTCAGTGTGTTTTAACGCATTTGAAACGATATTTTGAATGATGGAAATTAACATTTTGCTATCCGCAAATACAGAAGTATCAGCCTCAACTTCGTGATGAAGATTTATTGTGTTTATGGTAGCCGTTTCGTTTAAAGTTTTAAAGACCTTATTAATGTATTCGATTAGTTTTATTTTTGTAGGAGAAAACACGTCTGATGCATATTTTATTCTTGCCCATTCTACTAAATAGTCCAACATATCCAATTCATCAGTTGACGATTTATAAAGTAAGTCAAGCAGTTCCTGAACAGCGTCCGGCTTCATTCTATGAAAATTATCTTTCAAATATTTCGCTGTTCCAATAATAGCTGATAGTGGACTTCTTAAATCGTGTGAAAGTATTGCCAAAACACTCTCTTTATGCGTATTAAGATCTTCCAATTCTCCAATATATTTTTTTATCGCATCCTCCGATTTTTTCCTTTCTGTTAAATCCCGTAAAATTTTAACGTAACCTAACATTTCTCCATCTACACCAATGAGTGGAAAAACCAAGCCGTAAGCATAAAATAGGCTTTGGTCTTTAGTAATGTGCCATCTGTTATCCGTTGAGCGGCCTTCTTTTAAAGCTGTTTCAATTTCTCTTTTCGGAATACCACTTTTTAAATCTTCCGTAGTAAATATAATATCGAAAGGTTGGCCAATAACTTCGTCAGTTTCGTAACCAAATATTTTTGTCGAGCCAGAACTCCAACTGTTTATATTGAATTCATTATCCAAAGTAAAAATGGAATAATCTTGTAAGCTGTCAATTACTTGGCTATAAAACTCAGCAGTAGGAATATATTTATTTTTAAGAATCTTCGGGTTGTTTTGTTTGTCATTAGGTTTATTTTAATTGTTATGGTGTCTGCCGCCATTACTTAACGTTGAAGCATTAGCATTTTAGTGTGAATCTTGGCATTTCAGTCCAATTCTTATAAAGGTTTTTTTATCTGCTTGAGTCCATAGCGAATCTTGCCTGTTTGCGGCAAGATTCAAAGTAAACCCAAAAAATATAAGTAAATATAAGGGTTTCAAAATTAATATTTTAAAAGTTTTTTGCCCATTGACACTATTTTAAAATGACTGCTAACATTTCGGGTGTTGCCAAAGGCGTGGATTCCGTATTACTGCTCAATTGAATTAAAAATGTTCAATTGTTTTCGTCAGCCTAATAGTATTTACCAAGCCCGCTTTTGGCAATACCGTGTTGTGCATTCGCTTTTCTACTAATCCTTAAATTCACGTTTTAAGTAAATACTTTATTATTGAGCATTTTTGATATAATTAGGCGATACGCATTCTTGCCAATATTCTACAATTTTAATAATAGTGGTTTTAGTTTGTCATATTTGTTCATCCATAATTATCGTTTCTTTTTTACTAACTTCACTATTTTACTGTATAATAAGTTTTCGTTAATAGGCTTTGAAATATAATCGTCCATTCCAAATTCTTTGCATTTCGAAACATCTGCTGTGGTTACATCAGCTGTTAAAGCAATTATTGGAATTTGAGATTTCAATGTTTTGCGTATATATTCCGTTGCCTCAAAACCATTCATTTCAGGCATTTGCAAATCCATCAAAATAATATCGTAGGTATTGGTTTGCATTTTTTCTATGGCCAATTTTCCATTGCTTACTATTTCATATTCAAATCCAAAATCACTTAAAATAATTTTGATTAGTAATTGATTTAATGCAACATCTTCGGCTACTAATACCCGCAGATTTTTAATTTTTGAATTCAGGGTTGGTATTTCTATTTCTTGTTCTGATTTTACATTTGTTTTTCCAAAAGGCAGGATAAAAGTAAATGTTGAACCTTCACCGAGCTTACTCTTTAAGCTAATACTTCCTCCTTGTTGTTCTATTAATTGTTTAACAATAGCAAGCCCTAATCCTGTTCCACCATAAGAATTAGATGTGCTGAGTTCAGCCTGTTCAAAAAGATTAAAAATTGAATTTATTTTGTTAGCAGCAATGCCAATTCCTGAATCGGTAACGGCAAATTCAATGTTTACATTTTCTTCGTCTTCGTGCAGTAATTTTAAGCTTAGTATAATTTTCCCCTTGTGTGTAAATTTTACGGAATTGCTTATAAGGTTTAAAATAATCTGATTTAATCTTATTGAATCGCCCAATAGTATTGATGGTATTCTGCTGTCGTATTCTTTTATAAGTTCTAAATTCTTTTCTTTTATTTTCAGGTCAAAAGTATACAGTATTGATTTTATTGATTTGCGTATTTCAAATGGTTGTTTTTCAAATGTTATTTTACCTGCATCTACTTTTGCCAAATCAAGTATATCGTTTATAAGTACATTTAATGACTTGCCACTTGTTTTTATAGCTTGTAAAAATTCTTTTTGTTCTACTCCTAAATCGGTTTTCATTAACACGTTTGCAAATCCTATAATGGAATTTAATGGCGTACGAATTTCGTGGCTCATGTTAGATAAAAACTGTTGTTTTGACTTAGCAGCATTTTCTGCAGCTAAAGTTGCAAGCTCTGACAGTTCTTTTGCGTGTCTTAATTCGTTAGCATGTTTTTCATAAATGCCTAAGTTGGTGTCACGGATTTTTATCTGTTCACTAATATCGGTGGTAACACCCACCCACATTTTAAGGTTTCCATTTTCATCTTTTATGGGCGATTCAATGTTTAAATGCCATTTATAATCACCATTTTTATCTAAAAACCGCATCTCCATTTCTAAAACAGTTTTTGTTTCCAAAGCTTTCTTAAACTTATTTTGAAATTCTTCTAATTCATCAGGATGTAAAATATTCTGGTAGCCTAAATTTTTTAACTCTTCAAAATCTTGTCCGGTATAATCAAGCCATTGTTTATTAAAATATATCACACTACCATCAGCATCTCTATTGCTTATTTTAGCAGGCATTAAATCAGCCAAGTGTCTAAAGTGCTTTTCACTCTCTTCAATCCTTTTTTTAGCATTCATTTGTTCTGTTACCTCGTAGCCAAAAAGCAAAATGGAATAAATCTCCTTAAACTCATTATACATAGGTTGGTAGCTAAAATTGAAGTACCGCAGTTCAGGAGCTAAGCCTTCATCTCTAGCCATTGTTGCTGGAATGTCAATACCTACATAAGTTTCACCTGTGGTGTAAACATTATCCAATAATTTATCAAATCCCTGTCCTTCCAATTCTGGCAGAGCCACCATTATTGGTTTACCTTTTAGATGGCGTTTTCCAAATAAACTTTGGTATTGCTCATTTACCAATTCATGTACATGTTCAGGACCGCTTAATGTACTTACAAAACCAGGCGAAGTCATCAGCATATCCTCAAACAAAGCAGTTTGAACTTCCATTTTTTTACGTCCAACTACCAAGTCGGTGATTTCAAGTGCTAAAACCATAATGCCTGAGATGGTACCATCCACTTCGCGTAGTGGTTCGTACACAAATGTTACGAACGCATTCTCCAATTGTCCATTACGCATTAATGTAATCGGAAGCTCAGATGCTACAAATCTTTCTCCTGTTGTATACACGTTATCTACAAGTGCTTCAAAGCCTTGACCTTCAAGCTCTGTGAGTACTTCAAAAATGGGCTTGTCTAATATCTGAGCCTCTGTTCTGCCCCAAATTTCGAGTATTTTCGCATTGACAATCTCGACCACATATTTTTCACCACGAACTACAGCTATAGCGACTGGTGCTTGTTTAACTAATTGTCTGAAACGTCCTTCGCTTTCTCTGATTTTTAAATTCATTTTTGCCTGTGGAGTTACCTCATTGGCAATAACGGCCACACCCTCTATTTCTCCATTTATATTGCGTTGTGCCTGATAGGCAAAAGTGTAATGCAGTACTTCCAATTTTCCATTACGAATTAGGCTAACTGGTGCTTCATAAGCATGAAAAGGGATACCGGTTTTATATACATCAGATAAGATTTTATCAAAACCCTGTTCAGTTATTTCGGGCATAATTGATAATAGCGATTTTCCAACGATATCTTTTCCCTTGCCCCAGGATTCTATAATAGAATCGTTAGCAATTTCTATAATCATATCTTCTCCTTTAAAAATAGCTATCATTGATGGCGAAGTAGCAATCATGTTGTGAAAACGAAATTCGCTTGCCTCCACTTTTTTACGTGCAATTACCTGTTCTGTTACGTCAGTGGCTAAAGCCATTACCCCCGAAACAGACCCGTCATTTTCGCGATAGGGCTGATACACAAAATTGAAATAACGAGTATCTTTTTCTCCATTTTTCCGCAGGAAATAAGCAGGTTGCTCGCTGCCGTAATGTGTAGTCCCATTTTCAAGAACATCTAATAACAAGGCGATAAAAGGCTGTTCTTTCATTTCAGGTAAAATTTCCAGGAATGGTGTGCCAAGTACTTCCTCTCCCACATTAAAAATTTTAAGCATGGGCTCATTCGCCAATTCCATTTTTAGTTCCTTCCCTTTGAAAATACAGATTGGATAAGGCGATTTCTCAACCAAGCTGCGGAACCGTTTTTCGCTTTCTTTTAATTTATCTTCTGATATCTTTCGCTCAGAAATATCGGTATGCACACCCACCCATTCCCGGATTGATCCATCTGCATTTAATAAAGGAATTGCATTAACTGAAAAGTGTCCCCAGTTTCCGGTTTTATATTTTACACGGTGTTCAAACACAAAATTCTTACGGTCTCTAATTGATCCGTTCCAGGCATCAAGAGTGTTTTGTGTATCATCAGGATGAATAGCATCAGCCCATCCATATCCCTGATAGGCTTCATAGTTTTGGCCGGTAAGTGAACTCCAACCAATCTGCTCTCCTTCCATTTCGCCTTTTGCATTGTTAGTCCATATAATGCCTTCCACTGCGGCAACAGCCGCCTGAAACCGTTCTTCACTTTCTACAATCTTCCTTTTTGCAATCACCTGCTCGGTTACATCATACCCAATAATAGTAATACCCGAAATAGTTTGGTCCGCTTCCCAATAAGGTTGGAAAACAAAATTGAAATACTGTTCCCTCGCATGCCCGTGTACATTATGGGGGCTCTGCACTTCTCTACCATGATAAGGAATACCGGTGGCAATCACTTCATCCATCAAAGCGGGGAATGGCGTGTCGTTAAGTTCGGGCATAATTGCAAGTAGCGATTTTCCTTCTACGTCATTCCCTTTTCCCCAAACTGCTTTAACCCTGTCATTGGCAAGGGCAATCACCAAGTCTTTACCTTTCAGCACGGCAAAAGTAAATGGCGAATTCATAAGCATCATGTTATACCGCTTATCGCTTTCTTCCACTTTTTTGCGGGCAAGTACCTGTTCAGTTACTTCGCTGGCAACCACAATTATTCCAGTTACAGATTCGTCATCGTCTCTCAACTGTTGAATAATAAAATTGTAAAACCCTTGTGTGCTTATGTTGTTTTTATTTATATTAAATTCAAATCCATTTCCGCAATAGGTTGTTCCGCTTTGCATTACGTTATCCATAAGACCTTTGAACCCTTGTGTTTCCAGTTCGGGCAATATGTCAAATAGGGGTTTGCCTACAAAGTCCACACCTTTATTAAGCATTTGCAAACAGTGTTCGTTGGCTACTTCTGCAATATATTCTTTGCCTTTATAAATACCGATTGCCACAGGTGTTTGCATTACAATCGACTTAAATCGCACTTCGCTTGTTTCTATTTTTTTACGGGCAAGCACCATTTCTGTTACTTCATACGCTATTTGTGTAACACCAGAAATTGTATTGTCTGCTTCATAGTAAGGTTGGAAAACAACGTTAAAATACTTATGTTTTAGCTGACCATTGTAGGTTAGTTTTCCGAGTATTTCATTGGCATACACTGGAATACCTGTCGTATAAACTTTCTCGATCATTTCGGGAAATGGCTGGTCTTGAAGTTCGGGCAATACTTCCAAAAGCGTTTTTCCTTCTACATCTTTACCTTTTCCCCAAAATTCTTTTATCAAACTATTGGCAAGGGTAATCACCATGTCTTTTCCTTTCATAACAGAAAAAGCAAATGGCGATTCCATGAGCATTTCGTAGTAACGTTTATTGGTTTCTTCAACCTGTTTCAACGCTTTTTGTTCCGCCTCACGCTGTGCTTCTAATGCTTTTTTTACAATTACCGAAGCGGTTACCTCGTAAGCAATAACGGTAACACCCGAAATAGTTTCGTCTGCTTCCAGATAAGGCTGGTAAACAAAATTGAAATAGACATCTTCCAATTTTCCATTGCGAAAAACCGGGGCAAGAAGTTCCTCTCCCGAAAAGGGAGTGCCGGTGGTGTACACATTATCTAGCAAACCGGGAAATTCGGAATCTTTGAGCTCAGGCAAAACTTCAAATAGAGGCTTTCCTTCCAAGTCTTTCCCTTTCCCCCACATTTCTTTTACGGAATCGTTGGCAAGGGTTATCACCATGTTTTTTCCTTTAAATACAGCAAAAGCGAATGGCGATTTCATGAGCATCATGTTGTAACGCTTTTCGCTGTCTTCAACCAGTTTCAACGCTTTTTGTTCCACCTCATGCTGTAACTCTAATGCTTTTTTTTCCATCACTGCAGCGGTTACTTCAGCAGCAATAATGGTAACGCCCGAAATAGTTTCGTCTGCTTCACGATAAGGCTGGTAAACAAAATTATAATAAACATCCTCCTTTTGTCCATTAATGTACTTCGGGGCGAGGATGTCATTGGCTTGATAAGGAATTCCTGTTTTGTAAACTTCATCAAGCAAATTAGGAAATGGCGTGTCTTTTAATTCCGGAAGAACCTCAATCAATGGTTTTCCTTCAACGTTGTTTCCCTTTCCCCAAGTTGCTTTCATTTTGTCATTGGCAAATGTAATCACATTGTTTTTACCTTTCAGTACTGCAAAAGCAAATGGCGATTGCATGAACATCATGTTGTACCATTTTTCGCTATCTTCAATTATTTTTCTTGAATTTTGTTTTGCTTTTTCAGGCGATTTCTTTTTGGGTGAAGTTGGTTTCATATCAAAGAAGTATGTTGAGATTATCTGAAATCATTTTGCGAAAGATGGCAAACACGGCTTGTCCGAAAATTGCAGTCTGCCGCAGCGGGTGTATTTTTTGGTGTTTTTCTAATAAAAAGTTACACTTTTAATGTCGTGCTTTTCAAAGTTTTTTCAATAAAACCTTTAATAGATTAACGAAGATAACAAAAAAGGCAGCCTATTTAGCTACCCTTCAAAATATTTTTATTAGAAATCTACTCAATCCCAATCTTTCACAATTCCAATTGGCACTATTTGCACATTGATAATTTCATTGGTTTTTTGATTCATCAAAAATACTACCAAATGGCAATTTTCCTTTACTTTGATGTTCTCTGGTAGGGCTATTTTGAATAATTTTCTGAAAATCTTGCCATTTTTGGTAGCAGCTACTGGAATATCAAGTCCGCCAATTAGTGGAGCGATGGCATCACGGGCAACATTGCGGTGAAGAAAATCTTCAATCATCGAAGGCTTGTTGTAAGCATCATATTTTTGAAATCGAATATCTCGACTGGCATAGTTTACTTGTGGATAACCCGCAACTTTGTCTTCTACTAAATAAATTCCCAGACCATAACTTTCGTCGGTCGCTGTTTGTATTTTTACATGACTCAAAACCGTCAATTCGTTGCCATTTAAATTACTTTCGATGGCAATTCCTGCTGTAGTTTTTTCTGTTTTCAAGAAATCTTCTACATTTATAGCCCATTCGCTTTCACCAATAATATAAGTTGTGCCAACAATTGATTTTCGGCGATTGACCATACCCGAAGGCCATGCAGGATGTCCATATTTGTTTTTTAGAGGGTTATATACTTTATCTTTATCGGCAGTCATTTCGTCGTTATAATGAATCTCGACTGAGATTACACGAGCATTTGCAGTCAGCTTTTCAGAAGTTTCTTTTGCCAGCGGACACCAACCACACCATGTGCCTGAATGTTCTTCTAATAAAACTTTTCTTGTAAAATCTTGTGGAATTTTGGTCGAAACTTTACTGGGATAGTCATATTTACAGCTGCAATCATCGGCTTTTGCCGTTGATTTATAGTTGGTCGCTGCCACATCTGTACAGCCAATAGTGAGGTCTTGCGATTCGGTTTCGACAATAACTACAGGTTCTGGAGCAGATTTACTACATTGAAAAAAAAAGAATATACTTATAGCAATAAAGAATGCTTTAACAACTATTTTATTCATTGGGTTTTTGTAGTTTTTTCTAAAAAAACAACAAAAATCGTGCCTTACAATGTTTGGCATCAGAATTGCGTTTTTAATTAAAACAATCAACAAATGACAAGATTTTTCGTGAATAAAATGTTATGTTATATATTTTTTATTTTAAGTTTTTCTCTCAATATTTTTGCCCAAAAATCGCTACCCGATGTACAAATAAAAAATTTAAAAGAACAAACGATTTCCAGCAAACAGCTTATTGGAACTAATCAACCAATAATTATAAGTTTTTGGGCGACTTGGTGCAAGCCTTGTTTGCAAGAAATTAATGCTATTTCGGATAATTTAGAAGATTGGCAAAAAGAAACAGGTGTGAAATTTATTGCTATTTCGGTAGACGATAGTCGAAGCAAAGCTCGTGTACTAACATTTGTCAATACAAAAAAATGGAAATTTGATGTCTATACTGACGAAAACGCCGATTTTCAAAGAGCATTAAATGTGCTAAACGTGCCTCATACATTCATTTTAGATGCCAACGGCAAAATTATTTATCAGCACACATCTTATGCTTTGGGCGATGAAGAGGAATACATTGATATTGTTAGACGACTTAAAAAAGCGTCCACAGGGAAATGAAAAAACACCTAATACTCTTACTGTTTTTAAAAACAATTACTGGTTTTTCCCAAAAAGACACCACGCAAAAAGGTACATTTACGGGCAGCATTCAAGCAGATTTTCAAAAATATACAAATGATAACTCATTGATATATAGTCAATTAGATAAGAAAATTGCTTCAAATAATTATCTTACGCTACAATACCAATACGCTCGTTTTCGGGCAGGGGTGAGGCTTGAAGGCTATTTCCCTCCTTTGTTGGGTTACCCTAATAATTTGGAAGGAAAAGGGCTGGTCAATCGTTTTGTGAATTATCAATCTCAGAAAATTTCGGCAACGATTGGTCATTTTTATGAGCAGTTTGGTAGTGGAATGATGCTTCGTTTGCAACAGCAACGTTTTTTGGGGATGGATACTTCACTTGATGGTTTTCAGCTGAAGGCAAATCCAACGAAAAATTATGCTTTAAAACTGATTGGCGGTAAACAAAGGCTTGGGTTCAAGCACGCTGATGGAATAGTGATTGGGCTCGACAACGAATTTAGATTTAGCAAAGATTCGTCGGCAAGCCAATGGAGTGGAGGGCTGAGTTTGGTCAATAAAAACGAACCTTATTCGGGAATTTTGAAAACGGTCAGTGCGAACGTTTGGGCGGTAGGAGGAAGGTTGAATTTTCAGCAAAATAATTTTAGTTTTTCAACTGAATATGTCTCAAAATCGCCCGATGCTTCGCCAGCAAATCGCTACATTTCGCACCGAGGTTCAGGCTTTTTTTTGACGAGTAATCTTGATTTTACCAATCTTTCGCTGTCACTAAACCTCAAACGCATTGATAATTTTGATTTCCGTAGTCAACGCTCCGAAAGTCTCAATAATGCACTTTTGAGCTATATTCCTGCCACAACTAAGCAACATTCGTATCGTTTGCTGACGCTTTATCCGTACGCTTCGCAGGTTTTGGGCGAAGTTGGCGGACAAATAGACGTAGTTTATTCATTTAAAAACAACGCAACTCTATCGTTCAATTTTGCTGCTTTGAATGCCTTAAACAAAAAAGAAATTAATACTGAAGAAGGTTACAAGAGTAGTTTCTGGGAGCTTGGGAAAGAGAAATATTACCGAGATATTAATATTGAATTTGAGAAAAAGTGGTCGAAAAAGTTTAAATCTAATTTGGTTTTTGTTTATCTCAATTATAATAAAGGTCAGATTTTGGGTACTCGTCAAGAAATGGTAAAATCTTATACTTTTATTTTCGATGGGACTTATAAACTGCTGAAAAAGAGAGCTTTACGCTTTGAATTGCAACATTTAGCCACTAAACAAGATGTTGGAAACTGGGCAATGAGTTTGGTAGAATACAGTGTTTCGCCCAAATATTTTTTCTATATTTCGGATGAAATAAATTACCATGATTTCGACTTCAAGAAAGTGCGGCATTTTCCAAATATTGGTTCGGCATTTAGTCATAAAGGACACCGCCTTTCATTAGGCTACGGTCGCCAGCGTGAAGGGCTTTTGTGCGTAGGTGGCATCTGCCGATTGACTCCTGCTTATACAGGTTTTAGTGCGTCATTAACAAGTAGTTTTTGATTTCTAATTCAAAGCGATACAATGAAAATATTCAAAATACTGCCATTTTTATTATATTTTGCTGTGTTTTTCGATTCATATTCACAAAAAACGATTTCGCTCAATGGAGAAAAACTCAGTTTTTCATGGGTGTTTCGTATTGATAATGTATCTGATAAACGCTCAAATAAAGATAATATTGGAACGCCGTCTATCGGAAGTGTTTTTGTTTCACCCACCGAGAAAGAAACCATTTCGCTGAAAGGTGGAGTTGTAGCGGCAGTTAAGAAATTGCTTTCGCAAAGCATTCCACTTAACAACTCTTCTATTTCGATTTCATACAATATTTTGGAGCTAAAGATTTCGGAATCAAAACTGCCCAATGGCAATATTTCGGGACAAATGTTTTTGAGAGTGGCTTTTGAGCGATTGGGCAAAAAAGACACGGTTTTATTGACAGAAACAATAACTTCTACCTCATTTCTCCGCTCTGATGCTCAAATGCCCGCAGGAAGATATGAGATAATTCTGACTTCATTATTTTCGAAATCATTAGAATATATTGATAAATGGTTGGTACTTAATGGTGGAAAAAGTGAAGCATTTGTGAAAGGTGTGAAGATGATTTTTATACCGGAGCCTAATGATAATGTTGGGGATACAGTTTACTATAATTCAGGAAAAATCACTTGGAACGATTTCAAAGGAAAGCCAACAAATAGCAGATATGGAGCAGCTATTTTTTCAAATTTTGCATACGATGCAATTTTTCAAATAAAAGACGGGTACATTGTAGCTACCATTCAAACCAAAACTTATATGGTACGTGGAATGTCGTGGGTGATGCCAGCCGCCCAAGAGGCTTATGGTTTAGCACATGAACAACTGCATTTTGATATTACAAGGCTCGTTGTTGAGCGTTTTAAGAAGAAAATTGCTACCATGAAAGCCGACTTGGTGATTGACCTAAACAGCATGATTCAATATGAATATTTGGAGTCATATCGTGAAATGAACAAACTTCAAAACGACTATGATGGTGAAAGTAATCATAGCCTAAATAGACAAAAACAAGCGGAATGGGCAGACAAAGTGAAAAAATGGCTGGAGGGGAAATAGAGAAGTTTTGTATGCGTAAAATCAAAGCGAATTGATGTTTTTATAAACAAAAATAAGTTATCAAATATTCAAATTCTTGGAATACTCCCCTCCAGATTATAGGTCACTAAATAACGTCCCATCCAAGTATTTGAATACGAGGTAAGCTGAGTTTTGGAAAAGACGTTTTATTGTAATAGGTTTTGAAACACAATTTTCCAAATTGTACTTTTTCGCTATTCACAAATTGGAGAATTGTATTACTTCAATTCCTTCAAAACCTCCTCAATGGCTTTATCCAATTGTGGGTCTTTGTTTTCGAGGCGGTCTTTGAAACTTTGTTTGACATAAATATCAGGTTTTACTCCTTCTCTTTCGATATTCTTACCATCAAGAGTGTAGCATCCCCACGAAGGCAAACGATAAAACGAACCATCAACCAAGCCTTTTCCCGAAGTAAAAATTATCCAGCGATATGTTTCTGTTCCAATAATTTTACCCAATTGTAATTGTTTAAAACCTGCCGCCGTCATTTCAGCATCACTTAATGATTGTTCGTTAATCAACAAAACCAATGGTTTGGCAGCAGGACTAAAGTTAGGTTGAATAGCAAATTGCCCTTCACGATATTTCCATTTTAGATACGGTTTTTGTGCCAAAAAATTAAGTACCAAATCATGTACATTTCCACCAGTATTATAACGTAAATCAAAAATTAAACCTTCACGGTTATATGCTTCGGAAGTCATATCAATCAAAAATTTCTCCATTTCTCCTGTTCCCATGTTACGCATGTGGGCATAAGCAATGCGTTTTTTGCCTTTTTCATCAATGTAGTTTTGATTCCATTGAATCCATTCATCGTATAAATTATCGACTAAAGCTCCCGAAGTTTGTGGATGAAGTTTTACTAAAAAGGTACTGTCGTTTCTTGCAAAAGTCAGTTCAATTTCATCATCCATTGAAGGTTTTTGGAAATAAAAATCACGATTTTGTTTCTTATCGACACTTTCTCCATTCAATTTTGTCAAAATATCACCAGATAGGATATTTTTTCCTGCTTTATCAGCAGCCGATTTCTTGACAATATACTTCACTTTATAAGGATCTTCCTCGTCGAATATGATACCAGTTGCCATAGTTGATGTTTTGAAAAATATGCTTTCTTCCAAGCCTGAACTCGTAAAACCCGTATGTGAAGCATTCAACTCACCAAGCATATCATTTTGCATTATCCGAAAATCAACTCTTGAATTGATATAAGGCAAAAACGTTTCATATTTCTTTTTGATAGTTGTCCAATTGACATTGTTAAAGGTTTCGTTATAAAAGTTTTCCTCCACATTTGCCCAAGTTTCGTAAAACATCTGCTTAAATTCATCCACGAAATTTTTTCGAAATGTAAAGCTAATGTCAATTTTCTCTACTTTATTTCCATCCAAATTTAGTTTGCAAATAGTACCATTGACCAATACATAATATTTGCCATCGGCTTGCACAATATTGGCACTTGGCGAATCGGCTCCTTCTATTTTTTCAGTTTTATTTACTGTAAAAGGTTCGATGGTAGTTTTATAAAGATTATTTTTATTTTCGATGTGGTCGGATGGATAAATTACAAAAGTTTTGGTGTCTTTTTGAATAACTATTGGTGAATCGGCCGTTCCGTAATTTGGGCTGACGGCCTCCAAACGCTCCATTAAGCCATCGGTATCAATCACAATCGGTTCGATTTTCTTTGGCTTGGTCGAATCAGCTTTTGTTTCTGTTTTTTTCTCAACGGGTTTAAACAAATCAGTAAACTTATCAGATTTGAACGGTGCTTCGATTTTACTTAGTGGCAAACGATAAATCCGCTCTTTTTCCAGTCCAAAAGGATAACTTGGTTTGGTACGATTAGAAGCAAAATAGATGTATTTTCCATCGGGCGACCAGTAAGGTGTTTCTTCAGTAATGCCCGTATTTGTCAAATTTATAGTTTCATTTTTTGCCAAATGATGCAGAAAAATCTCACTTTCAAAGTTTCGATGAGCCACAAATACTACATATTCATCATTAGGTGAAAAATAAGGTTTTGAGTTCTGAAAAGCCCAAATTTCATCTTTAGCGATGGTTTTTGTAGTAAAAGTCTTCAAATCAATCGTTTTTACTTCACTTCTACCACTCAAATACACACCCATCGTACGGTCATTATTGAGTGTAAGGTCTCGGTTATTTTGGAGTTCGTCGGTCAACTTTTTTTCAGTGCCTTTGCCATCGGCGGCAATTGAAAACCAATTTTGGTAGCCATTTACAGTTTGATTAAAAATCAAAGTTTTGCTATCCGATAACCATTTAACTTCTAACACTCTACCATCAATACGGGTGCTGAGTTGCTTTACATATTTTCCTTCCAAATCCGACACAAAGAGCTGTCCACGTGAGCTAAACGCCATTTTTTTACCATCGGGTGCTACATCAAACTCAACAATATTGCCTTTTACATTAAAATCTTGGGCTTTGGGCAAAGTAAAATTACGATTCATTGTAAGCTGTAATTGCTGCGTTTTTTTACTCGAAACATCATACAAAAACAATTGATAATCTTTCTCAAAAATAACTTTCTCGCCATTTGTACTCACTTGTGGGCGTTTGATTGACTCTTTAAAATTCGTCAAAGCTGTTTTTTTAGTTCCTTCAAATGTATAAAGATTATACTCACCATTGGCTTCGTCAGATACAAAAAACACTTTGCCCGAACGGGTAATAGTAGCCCAAAAATCTTTGCCAATATAATCGGTGTAACGTTTATAGGCTTTAGTTTGAAGATTATATGACTGAATATCGGGGTTAAATTCTCCTTTATATCCTTTTCGATAAGCCTGGTTATCACTTTCCCAAGTATCATTAAAGAATAATTCGCCCGAACTTGGATGCTCTACTACATTATGAATGCGGTTGAAAAAATGTTTAAAAACTCGCTTTGGCGTACCGCCATTCAAGCTAACTTTATAGGTTGTTCCGCCATTATAAGCATTTGAAGTCAAATAGATACTTTGCGAATCCCAAGACCACGATTCTACTAAATCACCACTGTCGTGAAATGTCAATTGGCGAATCGTGCCACCTTCCAAAGGCATTAAATAAACATCGGCATTCCCATATTGAGAACCCGAAAATGCCACCCATTTGCCATCGGGCGAAATACGTGGTCGAGTTTCGTTGCCCGTCATTGCGGTTAGACGAGTCGCCATTTTTGTTGCTAAATCGGCTTTCCAAACATCGCCTTCGTAGCAGAAAACTGCTATTTTGGCATCAGGACTAATACTTGGATATGAAGCAAAATAAACGTCGTTGGTCTGAGCATTTATTGTGGAAAAGATTAAAGTAAAAAACACTAGGAGTAAAAAAGCTTTTTTCATATAATTTCAAGGTTTAATGATAAGTTTTTGAAAGTTAAGAAAAAAGTTTTTCTCAAAAAACAGAAACAATATTTTACCAATAATTTAAATCGAAATATTTATCTTTAAACAATATTTCCTTTCTGTTTCTAAAATTAGCTGTTTAATTCTAAGCATAAAATTCATCTATTCAAGCCTTTCCAATGAAAAAACAAAAATTCTTTACGTGGCTTTTGGCAGTAAGTATGCTATTGCCCAGTTACACTACGAAAAAAACAAATCTTACTGCTTCTCGGCAAGCTGATGTCATTATTTACGGAGGTACTTCAGCAGCGATTATTGCTGCAGTACAGGTCAAAAAAATGGGGAAAACAGTCATTATTGTTTCTCCTGATAAACATTTAGGAGGCTTATCGTCTGGTGGATTAGGTTTTACTGACACAGGAAATAAGGAAGTAATTGGCGGACTTTCACGTGATTTTTACCAAAGATTATATCAACATTACCAGAAAACAGAATCGTGGCAATGGCAGAAAAAAGATGAATACGGTAATAAAGGACAAGGAACGCCTGCCCTCGATGGAACAAATCGTACGATGTGGATTTTTGAACCTCATGCTGCCGAACAAGTTTTTGAGGATTTTGTTAAAGAAAATAATTTAATAATTTATCGCAATGAGTGGCTCGACCGTTCGACAAAGGGCGTGGTGAAAGAATCGGGAAGTATTCGCTCTTTTCGCACCTTGGCTGGCAATGTTTATCAAGGAAAAATGTTTATTGATGCCACATACGAAGGCGACCTCATGGCTGTTGCTGGTGTAAAATACCACGTTGGACGTGAAGCCAATAGTGTTTATGGAGAAACATGGAATGGTGTACAGACAGAAGTTTTTCAGCATGGACATCATTTTAAAGCCAAAATTAGTCCATATAAAATTGCCAATGACCCAAAAAGTGGACTTTTGCCAGAAATTTCGGACAAACCAGCGGGCGAAAATGGCTCAGGCGACAATAAAATTCAAGCTTATTGTTTCAGAATGTGTTTGAGTAATCATCCCGATAATCGCATTCCGTTTGTCAAACCACAAGGCTATAACCCAGCTCGATACGAATTGTATGCCAGAGTTTTTGCGGCAGGTTGGACAGAAACTTTCAATAAATTTGACCCAATTCCAAATCGAAAAACTGATACCAATAATCATGGGCCATTTAGCACCGATTATATTGGCAAAAATTATGATTATCCCGAAGCAAGTTATGTTCGTCGCAAGCAAATAATTAAAGAACATGAATTGTATCAAAAAGGCTTAATGTATTTCTTGCAAAATGACCCTCGTGTGCCTGCTGATGTGCATGAAAAAATGCAACAATGGGGTTTGCCAAAAGACGAATTTAAAGACAATGGCAATTGGCCACATCAATTATATATTCGAGAAGCACGCCGAATGATTGGCGAATTTGTGATGAAAGAAGCCGATGCTTTAGGCAAAACAAAAGTGCCAAATCCTGTTGGAATGGGTTCGTATGCTTTAGATGCTCACAATGCCCAACGATATGTAAAACCCGACGGTTTTGTGCAAAATGAAGGCGATATTGGCGTGCATCCTGATAAGCCATATTCGATTGCTTATGGCTCGATTTTGCCCAAAGAAAGCGAATGTAATAACCTACTTGTGCCTGTTTGTATATCAAGTTCGCATATTGCTTATGGCTCTATTCGCATGGAACCAGTTTTTATGATTTTGGGGCAATCGGCAGCGACAGCGGCGGTTTTGGCTATCGAAAACAAAGTTTCACCACAAAAACTGCCTTATGAAAAATTACAAACCTTTTTACTGAAAGATAAACAACGCTTGGAATTATAATAATAACGTCGGTGAAGTCCTTAAAAACTAAATAATCTTTTTTTGAACAATAATGGTTCTTCTGATATTTCTACGAAAAAATAGTCGTAAAAGTATTGGAAGAACCATTATATTTGGAAGGAATTTAAGCAAAAGAAGAAAAATTTATGATACAATTCAACAAAACATTAGTAACTGACGACGAACTGCCGTGGGAAACAGTTGACCCAAAAATCAAGCGTAAAATAATGGCTTATAACAACGATTTGATGTTGGTAAAAGTAGCTTTTGAGCAAGGAGGCGTGGGAGCTATACACAAACATCCGCACTTACAAATCAGCTATGTAGCAAGCGGAGTATTTGAACTTACAATCGGTGGAGAAAGTAAAGTTTTAAATGAAGGTGATGTTTATTTCGTGCCGTCTGATGTTCTTCATGGGGCAGTTTGTATCGAAGATGGCGTACTGATTGATGTTTTTAATCCAATGCGTGAAGATTTTGTAAAAGCCACCTAACGGCAGCGACCACCCCCGATGAGGGAATAAAAATGAAAAAGAACATTGCATACATTTTGATATTTCTGTTCATACTAACACTTACTGGTTTTGGTCAGAACCATATATCAGGTCAAGTCATTAAAGTTTTACAAAAAGACATCATTGCTCAAGCTAATTGGGCGATGACTCAGAAACCGATAACAATTACTGCCGAGCAATGCGAAAGGTCGGCGGGTGGACTGCATGATTTTTATTCGGAAGGTGATTATTGGTGGAAAAAACCTGATGACCCCAATGGCCCATATATTCAGCGAGATGGACAAACAAATCCTGATAATTTTGTGGCTCATCGAAAAGCCATGATTCGCTTTAGTCAAATCGTTGGTTCGTTGGCATCGGCATATATCATTACAAAAGATGAAAAATATGTAAAACAGGCATTTCTGCACATCAATGCTTGGTTTTTGGACAAAAATACAGCCATGAACCCCTCTTTGCTTTATGCCCAAGCCATCAAGGGAAAAGTTACGGGTCGAGGTATTGGCATCATTGATACCATTCATTTGATGGAAATTGCTCAGGGAATTTTGGTCATGGAAAAGGCTTCGGTCGTCAATAAAGAAGAACTACAAGCAATCAAAAATTGGTTTGAACAATATTTGCAATGGCTTACTTCGAATCCTTATGGCTTAGAAGAAAGAGATGCTAAAAATAACCACGGTACTTGTTGGGCAATGCAAGTTGCTTCGTTTGCCAAACTTACTGGAAATCAAACACTTACAGACTATTGTAAGAATCGTTTTAAAACGGTTTTATTGCCTAATCAATTAGAAAAAGATGGCAGTTTTCCATTGGAACTCAAACGTACAAAACCTTATGGGTATTCGATTTTCAATTTAGATGCTATGACTACCCTTTGTCAAATTTTGTCTGATTCAAAAGATGATTTGTGGGATTATAAGTTGGAAGATGGGCGGACGATAAAAAAAGCGATTGAGTTTTTATATTCATTCGTAGCAAAAAAAGCTAATTGGACATTTCAGCAAGATGTGATGTACTGGAACGAATGGCCGGTGGCTCAGCCTTTTTTGATTTTTGGGTATCAACATTTCAATCAAAAAGAATGGCTTGATACATGGAAAAGTTTAGACCATTTCCCCAAAAATGATGAAGTAATCAGAAATTTACCCATTAGAAACCCTTTAATTTGGATACAATAATCAACCTCAAAACTATGAAACTTTCTTCTTTATCATTCGCTTTTTTGCTCATTGCTCAATTTACCTACGGACAATATAATCCCGAAAAACCAGACCTTTGCCAAGGTAAATTTTATACCGAAGAAGATGCAAAAAATCTCCATGCTGATTTTGCCAAACGATATTCTGACAAAAAAAGCTGGGAAAAACATGTCAAAGAAATTCGTCAAGGAATATTGGATGGTGCTGAATTGAGTAATTTTACCTTCAAAAAGCCTACAAATATTGTCATTCATAGCAAAAAAGACTTAAACGGCTATTCCGTTGAAAATGTATCTTTTCAGAGCATTGAAGGTATTTATGTAACAGGAAACCTCTATCGACCAATCGAAATAAGCGGTTTGCCGCCCAAAGGAAAATCGGCAGGTATTCTTTGTCCACACGGACATGGAACCGACCCACGATTTGCAGCATATACTCAACAACGTTGTGCAACACTTGCCCGCATGGGAGCGGTTGTTTTTGCTTATGACATGATTGGTGTGGGCGACTCCAAACAAAGCGACCACAAGATTGATAAGGCTTTAAAACTCCAAATTATCAATGGAAAAGCAGCACTTGATTTCTTGCTTGATTTGCCCAATATTGACAAAAACCGCATCGGTATGACTGGCGAATCGGGTGGAGGTACGCAAACTTTTGTTCTATCTGCTATCGACGACCGTATCAAGGTTTCAGTACCTGTCGTGATGATTTCAGGGTATTTTTTTGGTGGCTGTACTTGCGAAAGTGGAATGGCGATTCATAAACGCCCAACTCACCAAACAACCAATGTTGAAATTGCCGCAACCTTTGCCCCAAAACCAATGATATTAATCTCAGACGGCGGCGATTGGACGGTAAATACGCCAACGATGGAATATCCGTACATCAAAAATGTTTATTCTTTTTATGGGGCAGAGAATATGGTCGAAAATGTGCATCTCGCCAATGAAAAGCATGATTATGGCATTTCAAAGCGTTTGGCTGCTTATCCATTTTTAGCGAAACATTTAAAATTAGACCTTCAAAAAGTAATAGTTGATGGCAAAATAGACGAAAGTGCCAACAAAATACTTTCTCACGCAGAACTCCAAGTTTTTGACGAAAAACACCCTCGTCCAGCCAATGCCGTGCAAGGAAATGAGGCGGTAATGGCACTTTTAGTAAAAAAATAAGTCAATTCTTTTCTTGAAATTCGTAGATAATGAAAAATATAAATTGCTTGAAAACTGGCGTTTTTGCTATCGCCATTTTTCTGGTTTTCAATACTCACGCCCAAGTTCTTAAATGGACAGTAGTGGCTAATGGCGTATGGAAAGTTTCAGTAGGAAAACCCGAAACTTACGATTTGCTTAAAGCTGCCGATGTGAAACCCAATTTGGTGGCTCTTACTAAAATGGACAAAGCAGTTTTTCCATTGCCTAAAAATGATATTTTTGTCAGATTTCAAGATGGGAAAACATATTTACGCTTCCCATTGGAGCGAAAAGAACAGATTTATGGCTTCGGTTTAAACTTTCAAACAGTGCATCAACGAGGGCGAATTTTACGCCTTCATGCCGATCATTATGGCAATACCGATAATGGTCGCACACACGCACCCGTGCCATTCTATGTATCATCAAATGGCTATGGCGTTTTCATTAATTCAGCTCGTTATTTAGATGTGTATGTTGGTTCGGCGGTGAGGAAGGATAGCAAAAATCCGCCCGAACTGCAAGACCGCAATACTGATAAAAATTGGTCGGCAAAACCTTATTCTGATGCTGTCGAAATCTTAGTTCCTGCACAAGGCGTTGAATTTTATGTGTTTGCAGGGCCAAAACCCCTTGATGCCGTTCGCCGTTTCAATCTTTTTAATGGCGGTGGTTGTTTACCGCCTCGTTGGGGACTTGGTTTTACGCAGCGAGTAAATCGGCTTTATACTGATGAAGATGTAAAAAAAGAAGCACAAGAATTTGAAGCCAAAGAATATCCACTTGATTTTATCGGACTTGAGCCAGGTTGGCAAAGTAAATCATATCCATGTACATTTGAATGGGACAAAACTCGTTTTCCTGACCCTGCCAAATTTGTGAAAGAAATGAGCGATATGGGCGTAAAAATAAACCTTTGGACCAACCCTTATGTTTCTCCGCAAGCCTCCATTTATGCAAAAATTGCTCCTTTTACTGCTTCCCACACTATTTGGGTAGGTGCAATTCCTGACTTGAGTATGCCACAAGCACGAAATATACTTTTCTCGAAATTTGAAAAAGACCATATCAATATTGGCGTAAGTGGCTATAAAATTGATGAAGTTGATGGCTACGACTCTTATTTATTTCCTGATGTAACCACTTTTCCTTCGGGGCATAGTGCCGAGCAAATGCGACAAACGTATGGTTTGCTTGTGCAGAAATACAGCACTGAGGTTTTCCATAAAAAAAATAGCCGTACGTATGGTTTGGTGCGAGCTTCCAATGGCGGCGGCGTTTCGTTTCCTTATGTAATTTATAACGATAATTATAGTCACCAAGATTTTATTACAGGCTTAATCAACAGTGGGTTTTCTGGCGTACTTTGGACACCAGAAGTGAGAGCTTCAAAAACAAGTGAAGAATGGCTCAGACGTATGCAAACGGTCTGTTTTTCGCCAATGGCAATGATAAATGCTTGGGCGAGTAGCACCAAACCGTGGTCGTTTCCCGACGTGGCTAATGACGTAAAGGCACTTGCTCAACTCAGAATGCAAATGATGCCTTATTGGTACACCGAATTTGCCAAATATCACTTTGAAGGTACGCCACCCTTTCGAGCAATTAACTTAGAAGATGGATTTTTTCAAGAAAACAAAAAAGAAAAAGGCAATACAAGTTTAGAAGAAAATCCTTACGAAGAAGCGATTGCCAAAGAAATAAAAGATGAATACATGGCGGGAGAATATTTGTTGGTTGCTCCTTTTTTTACTGGACAAACCACCCGAAAAGTGATTTTACCCAAAGGTAAATGGTTTGATTTTTATACGGGCGATTATGCTGGAGATGGTGAAGTGATAACAATTAATTCCAACTTAGGGAAAATCCCTGTTTTTGTGAAAGATGGCGGCATTATTCCGATGATGCAGCCGATGCTTCATGCTCCAAAAGCTAATCAAAAAGTTGATTTAGAGATTCGCCATTATGGACAAAAAAACAGTATTTCTCACTTATATGACGACGACGGAGAAACTTTTGACTACGAACAGGGGATTTATTCTTGGCGAGAAATCAAGGTAGAACGACAAAATGATGGACAATTGAAAGGTACTATTTCAGCTCCCGAAAACAATAAACCTAATACAATTGGCAATGTTTCTTGGAAATTTATGACGAAATAGAAGCTAAAAGAGCGAATGAAAGCAAACAACCCACTGAATACATCTTGGCGAAAAACAGCCTCCACGATTTATAAAAAGCCAGTCGATTCTAAAATTTTTGGTTCGGTTGAAATTGATATTACAGATTTAGAAAAATACATCAACGAAAAGAGAAAAGCAGGTGTGAAAATTACACTTACGCACTTCTTTTTGTTGGCAACCGCTCGGGCAATCAAAGAGCAAGTTCCTGAACTCAATACGTATGTGAAACGTGGAAATATTTACTCTTATGAACAGATTGATGCGACTGTAAGTGTACTACTACAAAATGGAGAAATGGGTTCGGTAAAAATGCAAAATGTCGATAAATTGACTTTGGAAGAATCGGCGATACAATTGAAAGAAGAAATCAAAAAATCGTATCAAGGCGATGAAAATGCCACGATGCAGATGAAAGAAAAATTGGCAAGTATTCCGTGGCCTTTGCGTGGTTGGGTATATCACTTGATTAAATACCTCACAACCAATATGGGCATTTCGATTCCACCTTTGGGACTTTCTGCCAATAATTTTGGATCGTTTATATTGTCTAATATTGGTAGCATTGGTTTGGATATTGGTTATCCAGCTTTGATGCCTTCGGCAAATATTTCGTTCGTACTGATTTTAGGGGGAATTAACAAAAAACCGTGGGTTGTCAATAACGAAATCGTTCCTCGCACCATTCTAACACTCGGTGCTGCCCTCGACCACCGAGTAATTGATGCCTCGCACGGCGGAAAATTGTTTAGATATTTAAAGAAAATGGTGAATAATCCTGCTTTGTTGGAGAAGGTTTAGTTTGAGTATTTTCTATCTACCACTTGATTTTTGTATCTTAATTTATGGAATTATTAATTAATGAAAAGTCTGACAAGTTAGAGAACCACAAATAACCAATATTTTATAGTTTGTTGGTTGTCGTATTTTTATAAGTTGAAACGAGGATAAAAAAATCAATATTCCTTTTATTTATATTTGGCTTGTCAACAACGTACGTGCAAAATATCAAACTTGTAAAATTCAAAATTATACTGATAAACTTCACATTATGAGAAAAGTAATTCTTTATTCGCTATTTATGGTAATATTTTTTGGTTGTTCTTCTACAAGTAGAAATGAAACAGCATCAAATATTGAATCTGTTAAAGAACCCGAAGTGAAAACAATAGTAAAAGAATCATTTAAAATTCTTCGACAAGAGCAGCCAGGTAATTTTCAAAATTTTCATTTACTGATTGAGCAAACAGCTACCAAACCAGAAGATTTGATTACCACGATTAATCTTTTTAAGGCACAACATTGTGGAACTACACCTTGTAACGGAATAACATTGTGGGACAACGAAGAAGCATTTAAACTATATGAATCCAAACAAGATGATGCAAAGTGGCGAAAAAAGAACTGGTCATTCGTTTGCGAACATCAAATAGCCTACTACAATGCTACTGTAAGCGAGTTAGATATTTATCCTTTTATGGACTCTGAGTATCGTCGATGGGGTGGTAAGAAAAAGAGACCTGAGAAAAAATCATATGACATTTAAACACTCAGTTAAGATGAATTTTAATTCAGTCTTAGTGCCGCAGTGGAACTGCCAGCCGTTGTTATAACGGCATCTGCGAAAAGGCATTGAATGAAACAAAACGTTAATCGTTAGCAATCACCTTTATCATTTTGTAGAGTGGGAATTTTTGGTCGGCAGAAACAACTGGTATTCCTGTACTTGCAGATTGAGCAATAATCATCCTATCAAAAATATCGCTATGGTTTTCAACAGGCTGAATTTCGTAGAATCTCTGACAATGCTGTGTAGTAATATTAAGAACTTGAACTCTCAATTCAATTAGAGCCTCATCCCAAAAGCTTGCCAATGGTTTATTGATTTTTAGTGCTTTGGGTTTTGTTTCAAACAAAGAAGCGGTTTCCCAGATTGAAACAGCACTTATAAACAAATTGTTGTTTGGGTTTTCAAGCAATTTATAAGTTTTCCTGCCTATTTTATCAGGTTCGGTAGTATACCAAATAAAAATATGAGTATCTAAAAGTAAATTCATTTATTTCAAATCTTCTTCAAAAAGTTCATCAGTAATTGTAACATAATGTTTAGCAAATCCTGCATTCCTTTTTGGCAACCCATCAACTTTATTTTTTTTATTCTTGACTGGCACCTTTTGCTTAGGTAGCTCATTCATTTGTTTAAATAGTAATTCCATATTTTCATTGTTTTATATGCAAAGTAAACAAATTTTCTTGAAAATTGTTCCATAATCAAATGATTAAGAAATAGGTTGTTAATCAACGACATCTGCGAAAATGCGTTCAGCGAACAGCCTAAACTTAGCCAAACAAGCCTTTCACAGAAAAATTTTAATGTTGATTCCTCTTGAAATTCCCTCACGATTCTTGTTATTTTGTGTAGATTTACTGAAAAACAAGTATCGCCTTGAACACCAATCCCAATATAACGATTAAAGACATTGCTCGAAAGTTCAAATGTTCTCCTTCTACCGTGTCGAGGGCTTTAAACGACCACCCTACAATTAATATCGAAACCCGAAAAACGATTCACGAATATGCTCAAAAAATGGGTTATCAACGTAATTCGGTTTCGTTGAGTTTGCTTCATAAAAGTACAAAAACCATTGGAATCATCCTGCCAAATATTAGTCAATTCCACGAGTCTTCAATGGTTGAAGGCTTGCAGTCGGTTTTGCAGCCATTGGGTTATTTATTGAATATTTGCGTAACAAATGAGCATTTTTTGATCGAAAAAGAATATACCGAAAGACTTTTAGCCAATCGGGTGGACGGAATTTTTATATCAATTTCGCAAGAAACGTATAATGAAGGACGTTACGAACACCTCCAAATGGCATTTCACCGAAATATCCCTTTAATATTTATTGACCGAAAATATGATGAAATCGAAGCGGACGGCGTTACAATTGATGATTATCATGGAGCATTCATGGCAACCGAACACCTTATTGAAGTGGGCTGCCAAAGAATTGCTCATTTGCGTGGACCAAAAGGACTTGCAGTTGCCGAGCACCGCTTCAATGGTTATAAAGATTGCTTACTAAAACATAATTTACCGATTGATGAGACACTAATACGGTTCTCAGACTTCAATATAGAAAGTGCCATAGCACCTACAAAATACTTTTTAGACTTGCCAAATCCACTTGATGGTATTTTTGGGGTGAACGACCAAGTATGTTTTGGAGCATTAAAAGTTATTCGAGAAAAAGATATAAAAGTTCCCGAGCAAATCGCAATTATTGGTTTCGACAATTCTCCTATTTCGCAATATTTTCATCCTTCACTTAGCACGGTTGGTCGCCAAAGCCAGCCCATTGGAGAAGAAGCTGCTAAGTTATTTTTGCAGCAAATTACGCACCCTTCTGCTACGAGCAATATCGTTCTTTCGCCCGAACTCATCATTAGGCAATCGTCTAAACGATAAATACTTTTTTCAATATTTCTCATCCGTGAGACCACAGGAAGGTTTCTACCGAAGAATACTCTTAAATTTGTTTTCAGGGTTTGTTCATAAAAAAAAGATAGGGATTCAAAAAGCTGATATATTTGTTTTAGGAACTAAACATCAATTTATGAATCCCCCCAAAACAAAC
>NZ_JAYWCU010000155.1:0-8851 GCF_043780375.1 Emticicia sp.
TCGTAGTATATAATTTTTGAATCAAAAAAAATACACACTAAATTGTACTATTCTAATTTTTAAATTTAAAAATTGTACTTTTTAATGCAATCAACGTGAGAGCATTGTGGGTTAATATTTTCATAAAAGTAATGTTTTGCAAAAGTTTTTGCAAATAAAATGTAGCCGTTTATTGCTTTTTTTACTTCGTAAACAAAAATGATTCCCATGAAAAAACTTATTCTCGCACTCTATTTATTGTTTGGAGCAAGTCAGTTTCTCCAAGCTCAATCAATTACCTTACAGCCAAATACTGGCAATAATGGCAATTTACTGATTAAAAGTACCAGCTTTACTTATGGCAATGTTTCAACATCAGATGCTGGGGGTGCCGACTTGTTTTTTAGAAGAAGCGAACCTGCCAATGACGTTGGAGCAACAGGAACACTTGTTGGAGCTATTTCTACCCGGTCTGATAAGTTTCAAATCAATGCTTATGACAACCATTATCTAAATTTCTATGTCAATAGCAGAAATGCGTTCAGAATCTTGACCAATGGCTATACTGGTGTAAATACTACAGTTCCAAGTCGTTTTTTTCATGTCAAAGGCAGCACGATTCTGAGCGAAACTTCAGACAGTGCCAATGTACAGATTGGTACTACTACGTCCAATTTCGCAAAATTGGTGGTCAGTAGCAGTGGTTTTCCCAATGGCGTTTTTATTGATGCACTCAATACGGGTGGTGGTCATGCTTTGAATGTCAATGGTTCTACTAATCTCAATGGAACAACTTTTATCAGTGGAAGTTTAGCGGTCAGTGGTAGTCTTTCAAAAGGCAGTGGCTCGTTCAAAATAGACCACCCACTCGACCCTGAAAACAAATACCTTTACCATAGTTTTGTGGAAAGCCCCGACATGATGAATGTGTATAATGGCAACACCACTACCGACAAAAAAGGCTACGCTACCATCACCTTGCCCGATTATTTTGAGGCGTTAAATACCGATTTTCGCTACCAATTGACCGCCATCGGCACTTTTACCCAAGTGATTGTATGCGAGAAAGTGCAGCATAATCAATTCAAAATCAAGACAAAAAAACCCAATGTGGAGGTAAGTTGGCAAGTAACTGGCATCAGAAATGATGCTTTTGCCAAGCAAAACCGTATTCCGAATACCGTAGAAAAACCCGCCGAAGAAAAAGGTTTATACCTGCACCCAGCGGCGTTTGACCTACCACCGAGCAAAAACGTACTTAATGCCAAGAAAAACACCGTTAATTAATGCCGTATTCTCACCTTTATACCATTTTTTAGAAAACATTAAAAACAGCAATCATCATGCAAAAGATACTCAAATTTATACTTATTGTTAGCTTTTTTGCTTTAAAAATGCCTTCCGTACAGGCACAAAGAATGATATTATTTATGGATGTGGCGGGCATAGCAGGCGAAAATGTAACGAATAATGCTCGTAATGCCGTATCCAATAGCCCACCCAGTAGCCAAACCATTGCTCTTTTATCGGCTACTTTTGCAGAAAGTGCAAACCTAAAAATAAAACGATCAATTGGAGGTATAGAATCTGGCAACCCCAATAATATCAGGGAAATGCTAATTTCGTTCAAAATGGATAAAGCAAGCCCACTGCTGTTTGACAAAATGTGGAAACAGCAACGCATCAGCAGCATCAATGTTTACTTTGATATGGGAACTAATGTACAAGACGAATTTCAACGCATCAAGCTAAGCAGTGTGCTTATAAAATCAATGACCATTCAATCAGCCTATGACGACGCCCCGACTATCAACATGACGATTACCTACGAGCAAATACTGAGGGGTTTTTCTGGTAGAAACCAAGCAGGCACGTTGGTATCTTTAGGCACACATTGCTATGATTATAAATTATTAGTAGCTGGTTTTACAACTACATGTCCCAATTTTTAAGAAAATGAGGTAACATCAAATGGATTGTTACTTAAATCAATTTTCAAATTTTCATTCAATCATCAAATAAAAAAAATCATGAAAAAACACCTATTTACAATTTTCCTCAGTTTATTGTTTTTGGGCTTACAAGCACAATCTTCTATTTTTCTAAAATATGATGGTATCAATGGCGATGTCGCAGTTACTGGCTTTAGAGATCATGTAGAAATATATGATCTATCGTATAACGTAACTAATAATATGCTGTCTAACTCAACAGAGACTACTGCCATTGTGAGTCCGTCATCACCGGGCTTAATTACTTTTTATAATACCATTAATAAATCTACCCCTGCAACAAGTTTTGGATTTTATGCAGCTGCCCCAATTGCTAAAATAGAGATAAAGCTAACCAGAGGAAGTGGTCCATTTCTTATTTTTTGCGTGCTTACATTAGAAGATTGTAAGATTGCTTCAATTCAAAACTTTGGTGATAACCAAGAAAAAATACAAATTTTGGCTACTAAATTTAGGGTAACTTATACGCCTTATAATAACATCGGGCAAGCACAAACACCCGTTACGAGAGGATGGGATTATGTAACCAATCTGCAAAACAATTGAGGTATCAGATGTTTGGGCAACAAAAAAAGCCTCAAAATCTACTGTTTTTTGGTAGTTTTTGAGGCTTTAAAGCACAAGTTGGTTTAATAGACTTCCTGCGAAAGTGTTTGTAGTAATTGATAGTAAATTGCATATATTTGTCAGATTTCATGAGTATAACAAACAATTTTTGATGAAAAAGTTACTTGTTTTTTGCTTATTTCTAAGCATTTCTAATTCCTTTGGGCAAACAGTAAATTATTTACTCCCAGATTTCAGCAAAGCCAAAACCATCAATGGTATGAAGTTGGTTTGGCAAGATGAATTTAATGAAGAGGGCAAACCTAATCCAAAATTTTGGAAGTACGAAAAAGGCTTTGTTCGCAACGAAGAATTACAATGGTATCAGGCGGAAAATGCCAATTGCAACAATGGCGTTTTATTAATTGAAGGGAAAAGAGTTCAAAACGCTAATCCAAATTTTGAAGCCAATAGCTCAATTTGGAGAAAAAATCGAAGCGAAATTAACTTTACCTCGGCCAGTATTCAGACCAAAGGCTTGCAAGAATGGCAATTTGGCACTTTTATTATTAGAGCCAAAATTGATACTACACTCGGTTCTTGGCCCGCAATTTGGACTTTGGGTAGTTCAGGTCAATGGCCATCGAATGGCGAAATTGATATTATGGAATTTTACAGAGTAAAATCAGAGCCAACAATCTTGGCAAATGTAGCTCATGGAACAGAAAAACAATACGTTGCCAAATGGGATGATTCAAAAACTAATTTGAAGCATTTTACCGATAAAAATAAAAATTGGGTAAAGCAATTTCATATTTGGAAAATGGATTGGACTCCTGAAAGTATCAATCTTTATTTGGATGATGAACTTCTAAACTCTACTTTGCTTTCAGAAACTATTAATCCTGATGGCAAAAACCCATTTTTACAGACACATTATTTGCTTCTTAATCTTGCCATTGGCGGAAAAAATGGCGGCGAACCAAATCCAAAAACTAAGTCGATAAAATACGAAGTTGATTATGTGAGGGTTTATCAGAAAGAGTAAATGAAGTAAGTAATTTTAATTATTTTTCAAAAACTACTTTTTCGTACAAATCCCCCAACGTAATTTCGCAGTCTAAAACTTTCAGTATGGCATTATCGCCGTGCAACGAAACGTACAACCATTCGTCGGACACCCTACGGTAAGATTCTACTTTTTTTTCTTTTTGCGAAACAATCACATATTGTTTCAGCGAAGGAATGGCTTGGTAGCAATTCCATTTTTCAACGTGGTCATATTCTTCACTTGATTCTGAAATGACCTCTACAAGCAATGAAGGGTTGAGCGTAGCTTTCATCGTTTGCTTATAATCTCGATAAATTGGCTCGCCTTCAACCATTTGCAAGTCTGGATAAAAATAGCGATGATATTCTTCGACATAAAGTAAGCGATTACTTCCGTAAATTTTGAAATCAAGTTTACGATAAAAGTAATTGAGAAAATAGATAAAATTCCCGACTAATAATTCATGTGTAGGTGTTGCGTATCCCATATCTCTAATGTAGCCATCTAAAAATTCATATCGCTCCGAAGAATGATCTTCATTAGCCAATTCTCTCTCCAGAAAGTCATTTTCAGACATTTTCAATCGAATTTTCTTTTTTATTTCAATGGTTTCGAGCATATTCTTATCATTTTTATCAAAAATAACTTTTTTTTCTCACCAACCAAATTTTTTCTTTTTCTTCTTCTGCCCTATTGGCATCGAATCTTGCTCTTTTTTCTTTGGGCTTGCCAATAATCTTTCTGCCAAATCTGGGCGATTGAGTTTGTGCAAACGACTACGAATCCAAGTTCTGAATTCTGGTTTATACCAAAAGAAGAAACGGTTTTGTGCTAATTTTTCCTCACGAGTTTTGGCAGTTTTGATAGGTTGTAAAGTATAAGGATGTACGCCCGAATAATAAATTACCTCCGCAACCGTCATTGGTGTAGGCGTAAAATCTTGCACTTGCTCCAACTGAAAGCCTAAATCTTTGGTTTCGGCAGCAAGGTTTGCCATATCTGCCTCTTCACAACCTGGGTGCGACGAAATAAAATACGGAACTAATGGCTGCTTGAGGTTATGTTTATCTTGAATCTTGTCGTATTTTTCCTTAAATTTCTTGAAATACTTAAACGATGGCTTACGCATCACTCGCAAAGTATCATCAGAGGTATGCTCAGGAGCAACTTTCAAACGCCCAGACACGTGGCGAGTGACCAACTGCTCCATGTATTCATCGTGATTGCCGTCTTTGTTGTTTTTATTAAAATCATCAACCAATAAATCATAACGAATACCAGAACCAACAAAGGCTTTTTTCACTTCGGGGTGAGCGTCAACCTGTTGATAAATCTTGGTTAAAGGCTTATGCGAAGTATCTAAATTGGAACAAATAACTGGGTGAATACAACTCGGGCTTTGACAACGATTACAAATATCTTCGTCTTTGCCTTTCATTTTGTACATATTTGCTGAAGGGCCTCCCAAGTCAGAAATATAGCCTTTAAACTCTGGGTGTTTTACAATCTGCTCAACTTCTTTCATAATCGAAGTTTCGCTACGAGACGCAATAAATTTACCTTGATGTGCCGAAATAGTACAAAAACTGCACCCTCCAAAACATCCACGGTGCATATTTATTGAAAACTTAATCATGTCATAGGCAGGAATCGCTCCACGATTTTTGTATTTTGGATGCGGCAAACGAGTATAAGGCAAATCGAAAGATTGGTCGATTTCCGTTTCGTTCATGATTTTGAATGGCGGATTTATTACCAAAGTCTTCTCTCCTACTTTCTGAATGATTCTATTCGCTTGCCATTTATTCGACTCAACTTCAACTATTTTGAAATTAGAAGCATATTTGATTTTATCCTGCAAACATATCTCATGGCTCGCCAACTCAACTGTGTTCCAATTTTTATACTTTGGCAATTCCTCAGTCGAATTATGCAAATAAGCAATTTGATTGATGTCTTTGATACTCGTTAGTGGAACACCCTGTTTTACCAATTTGAGCAGTTCACGCAAAGGTTGCTCGCCCATACCGTACACCAACATATCGGCCCCCGAATCGGCCAAAATAGTAGGCATTAACTCGTCTTTCCAATAATCATAGTGGGTAACTCTTCGCAACGAAGCCTCAATTCCACCAATCAAAACTGGTACATCGGGATACAATTGTTTCAATATTTTTGAATAAACCGTTGTAGCATAATCAGGTCGAAAACCTGCTTCACCACCTGGCGTATAGGAGTCATTCGAGCGTAAACGTTTGTTAGCAGTATAATGATTCACCATCGAATCCATACAACCAGCTGTTACTCCGAAGAAGTATTTGGGTTTGCCAAATTTTTTAAAATCACGCAAATCGTCCTGCCAGCTTGGTTGTGCTACTATTGCGATTCTCAACCCTTCGCTTTCCATTATTCTCCCAATTACAGCCGTTCCAAAAGCAGGATGATCTACATAGGCGTCGCCCGAAATTAGCACAACATCTATTTCGTCCCAGCCTCTTTTTTCTACTTCTTTTTTGGTCAAAGGCAACCAGTCGGTAATTGGTCTTTCTATCATAACACAAAATTAACGAAGTTTTATGAAGTAATAGGCATAAAAACGATTATAATTGACTTTATTTAAAACTTTCGATTGAAAACTATTTATTGAAAATGACAAAAATGACAAAAAAATTGGCTTTTAAATTTGTATTTATTCCTGATTTTTTTTCCAAATGATTGTGTTTACCATTGAGTTTTCTGCTAAACCATCTTGACTAAAGTAGAAAATCAGAACATTTTGAACTCGTTTTGAAATCACATTTACCATGAATTATTGACGACTGTTTTTGTTCTCTAACTTGCTTATTTAGTTCATTTTTGCAGAAAAAATCAAATATAATACCACAACAAATATTACTTTTTTGGAGTTCTATATGAGAAACTCATAAATTGTAAGTATTTTTGTGATAGAATCTAACCTAATCCTTAACATGAAACCTGCCAAGTATGCAAAAGTAAAATTCTTAAATAAGGACAAATCGCTGTTTTTCTCAGTATTAAGAGAAAATATCGATGCTTACTTTGAAGAAAGCAAACTCGTTAAAACGGGTGGTAGAAAATTACTAATCAAGGCAACTTTCATGCTCAGTCTTTATCTTATTCCTTTTGGTTTAATTTTGACTGGAAATTTCTCTCTATTACAAATGCTCTATTTATCGGTGGTGATGGGCTTGGGTGTAGCAGGTGTAGGTATGTCGGTTATGCACGATGCTATTCACGGTTCGTTTTCTTGCTCTTCTATTACAAATAAAATCTTTGGTTGGAGTATTTATCTCCTCGGTGGCAATGTGTATAACTGGGACGTTCAGCACAATAAACTGCACCATACTTATACCAACATTCATGATATTGACGAAGATATTACGGGCAAATTTTTGCTGCGTTTATCAGTTGGTGATAAACTTAAATCTGTGCATCGTTTTCAGCATGTTTATGCTTTCTTTTTATATAGTTTAATGACTATTTCGTTTTTATGGAAAGATTTTAAAGAAATTTCGCTTTATAACAAAATGGCTAAAACTGGTTTGGTTAAACCTTTTCCAAGAAAAGAATTGGTAATTTTGATAATCAGTAAAATTTCTTATGTTTTATTTATTTGTGGTATTCCGTTGCTTATGCTCGACATTACTTTCGGACAATGGCTTTTAGGATTTTTGGCAATGCACTGCACAGCTGGTTTAATTCTAAGTACCGTTTTTCAATTGGCTCACGTAGTTGAAGGGGCAAATCAACCAACTCCCGATGACAAAGGTAATCTTGAAAACGCATGGGCAATTCATCAATTGCTTACAACATCAAACTTTGCTGGAAAAAACAAAGCACTCTCATGGTACATTGGCGGTCTTGACTATCAAATAGAGCATCACTTATTTCCGAATATTTCTCATATTCACTACCCAGCTATTTCAAAAATAGTAAGTAAAACTGCCCAAGACTTCAATATTCCTTATAACGATAAGACCTCTTTCCTTAAAGGGCTAAATTCGCACATCAAAATGTTGCATAATTTGGGGCATGGGGTTGTTTGATAGATAAAAAATTAAACCTAATTATCTTAGATAAGTAATTTTCGTTGAACTCAACGAGGATTATCTGCTATGTAATATATTAATAATCAAGCTCTTGTGTCTGCCTAATCCATTTTAATTTGCTTCAATCCAATATTCTGCCAACACAAATGGTCAATTAAAGGCACGGCTTCAATGGTAAAAGTTCGGACTACATTAAATAAACTATTTTTAGGTGTTTACCTGCCGTTTTTTAGTATTATTCAAAAACAACTTCACTGCAAATGCTTTGAAAAGACTCCATATATTTAGTTATTTGTAATTCTATTTTTAACCCTAAACATCTAATTATGCAAAACAATAATCGTTCACATCTTTATACCCTCATGACCGTTTGGTTTTTTTGGAGTTTCGTGGCAGCATCAAATGGAATATTAATACCATTATTCAAAGAAAAATTCACACTCACTCAAACTCAAGCCCAATTAGTTGATTTTGCTTTTTATGCAGCCTATTTTATCGGTTCTCTGCTTTATTTAATCTTTTCACGCATTATGGGTGGCGATATTCTCAATAAAATTGGTTATAAAAATGGTATAGTCATTGGACTTTTGATTTCGGCAGTCGGAACTTTATTGTTCTACCCTGCTGCCCAATTAGCTTCTTATAATTTATTACTTTCGGGTCTATTCATTGTTGGACTTGGTTTTTCACTACAACAAACTGCTACTCAGCCATTTATGATTGCCCTCGGCCCACCAGAAACAGGGGCTCAACGTATCAACTTAGGTGGTGCTGTCAATAATCTCGGTGGCACGATTGGTCCAGCTTTGGTATCGTACGCAATCTTTGGTTCAATTTCCAAAGATGCTGCAGCAAATGCTTCCATAGAAGACGTAAAAGTACCTTATCTTATCTTAGGGGCATTATTTGCCTTGATGGCATTGTTTTTCTGGCGTTCAAGTTTACCCCGTATCAAAAATGATGAAGACGTACAAGTAAGCAATATCGTAATTGGTTTGCCTCTCGCTTTTTTGGTGTTGTGTGTAGGCGTTGCGGCGGCTTTTACCATCGAAATTGCCATTACTTTTACCTTTATATTAATGGCTGCTTTGATGGTTGGTTATATGCTTTACTCGCTCGCCAACAAAGAAGGCGAAATTAAGGGTGCAGGTTCAGTATTGAGCTACCCACAGGCAATTTTGGGTATGACAGCC
>NZ_JAYWCU010000156.1:0-6155 GCF_043780375.1 Emticicia sp.
ATTCTGACGAAGGTATTATCGGCCAAGGCTTTTTCCAAATTTTTGAGGGTTTTGGTCAAAACGATAGGTTTTCCATTGGCTAAATGTAGCACACAGTAGTTCTGTTGTCCTTCAATCCAAATGATGTTTTCATGGGGTAATTGTTCTTTTGGACGATGTTTTGAAAGTGCGAGTGTTTTCATAGTTTTAGTTTTAGAATGGCCAAAATTATAGTTTCTGAACACTCCAAAAAACTACTAAATGTAGTAGGATTGAATGAAAATGATAGTTCCTTCTATATAACAAAAGGTTATCGAATAGGTATAAAAAAAGTGTCATAAATTAACTCATGACACTTTTTTGAATATTTTTGATAATTTTTATTTTGCTCTACTCAATTCTTTAAAAATAGTAGTCACTATTGCATCACCATTTATAAATCCACTCCCGAAGGTTTTATCATAATCTTTAGTAAGGTTCATGGCTAATATTTTATCTAAGTTTTGACCAGTTTTTATGTTTTTCTTTACAGCATCTCTCAATGACATGACGGCATCACGCACATCTCGATAATCCTTTTTATTTGCTAAATCGCCATGCCCTGGAATGAGAATAGTTTCGTCATCAATTAGGAGTAAAGCTCTCGAAACTGCATTGAGCCAACCATTTACTGAACCACCAGAGTTGGCATCAATATACGGGAAACGACCTTTCATAAAGCAATCGCCTGTGTGTAATACATTGCTTTTTGGCAGAAAAAACATCGCATCGCCATCGGTATGAGCGTTTTCTACATGGAAAATAACGATATCTTCATTGTTCAAATATACATTCATGTCATCAAAAAATGTAACAACAGGAAATGCCGCCGATGGTTCAGGCTTTGTTAATTTGGTAAATTTTAGATTTGTAGAATCGGCTGCTAATCTTGCTCGAACATTGGCATGAGCGAAAATTGTAGCACCTTTATTGGCAAAATTTACATTGCCGCCCGAATGGTCACCGTGATAGTGGGTGTTAAATAGGAATTTGACTTGACCCGGATTTATCGCTTGGATAGCCACATTTATTTTTTCAGAAAGTGGAGCAAACTGGTCGTCAATCAAAATATTACCATCTTTTCCTGAAAGCAACATCATGTTGCCAGCCCCCGACCACTGTAGCATACTGATATGATCATTGATTTTTATGGTGCTAATTACCGCATTATCGGTATTAGGTTGAGCATAAATAATAAAAGTGTTGAGGCAAAAAAGGCTCAAAACACAAGGAGATAACTTAGACTTCATTGTTTATAGTGTTAGAAGTTCGAATAGCATTTGGAAATTTACTACGAATTTAATTCTTTTTTTTAAAATATCATTGTTTTTCAAAATGAAAAATAATGATAAGTTATTCCATTTAGTAAGTATAATGACACTTTGAAGAAACTATTGTATTCAAGGTGACTCGTTATAAAATCAGGATAGCAACTAAACCAGTTTATTCTGCAAAGCCTTAGAAATTGCCTCAGTTGCTGAATTTACATGAAGTTTTCGGTAAATGTTTTTCAAATGAAAATTAACGGTCGGATAGGATATTTTTAAGTCGTCGGCAATGAGTTTATAGCTTAAACCTCGTACTAAAAGTTCAAGAACTTTTTGTTCGCTATCTGTCAATTCAATAAAATCATTGATTTTTTGATTTTGGTTTTGAAACATCGTTAGCACCTTGCGTGCTATGCTCGGTGACATGGGTGACCCGCCTTGATAAGCATCTATAATTGCCGAAACATAACGCTCAGGCGAAGAGGCTTTCAGAATATAACCACTTGCTCCCGCACAAATCGCAGCAAAAATACGGGTGTTTTCTTCAAAAACTGTTTGCATCAACAGCTGTACTTCTGGATATTTATTTTTCACTAACTGCACAGCCTCAATGCCCGAAATGCCAGGCATCTGAATATCCATCAAAATAACGTCGGGTTTGTCTCGGCGAGTATTTTCCAAGATATTTTTGGCATTGGGATACGCATTTACGAATAGCAATTCTGGCACACTCCGAATCGTTTCAGTGAGCAATTCCCGCAAGTCGGGTATATCTTCGTAAATACAAACTCTTATCATAACAGTTTTTCTTGCAAAGATTTGATATTTATTTCTCTAAAAAAACTATTAGATTTAGTAGGTAAGAGAAATTATGATTTACAAATATGATTTAGATAATCTCCTTCTTTTGATAAATAAATTTTATTAACGCAACACTAACTGCACTTCTGTACCTTCATTTTCTTTTGATTTGATTACTAATTTTGCTTTAATTTTATTGGCTCTTTTTTGAAGGTTTTCTAAACCATTGCCTTTCTGAATGGCATCTTCATTAAACCCTTTTCCATTGTCTAAAATGCTTATAGTTAATACTTTATCTATATTTTTTACCAAAAACCTTGCCTCAGTAGCAGCCGAATGGCGAGCAATATTATTGATGGCTTCTTTGAAAATCAAATAAACTTCTCGTCGATCAAGCACAGGCAAAACGATTTGATAAGCTGCTGAATCAACATCTATTTGGAGGTCAATTTGTTTGGAATCAAAAACATCTCTTGCAAAAGCAATGATGCGTTCGAGCCATTCTTCTGATTGGTCGTTTGAAGGGTTTATATCCCAAACAACTTCTCGCACTAAACGCAAAATCTCTCTTGATTTTTGGCTAATCGTATCAAATCTGCTGGCAATTTCGGGATTAGCCAAAGTAGTTCGTTGGCGGCTTAATTCCGAATACATGGTCAAACTACTCAATGACGCCGCCAAATCATCATGTAAATTGGTCGAGATTTCGTTTCTGATATTTTGTTGGCGTTGTTGTTCTTTCTGACTTTGCCGAAGTTTATCGCCAAAAGCCACCGAAAACAACACAATTTCGAGCATCGAACCCACCATTAAGTAATATTCTTGGTTCATTGCCGATACAATATTGAGGTTTTTTAAACCCACAATGATTCCTGCAATCGAAATACTTACCATTGCCAAAGCATAATAACGAATGATGCGGATTTTGCGAGAAAAATATATAAACTATCGATATTTGAAGTGTCAACAAAAGAAAAGTTAAGGCAATGCCGATAAAATTTGAGTACCATTCATAGTGTAAAAGCAAACTAATATTAAACAATAAAAATAGCATCGAAAAAGCTTTGACAGGTATAATTATTTGTAGAATATAGGCTTTGAAATTCAAGAATTCGATAGTGAAATAAATCATGAAAAATGAAGAGAAGTTCAAGAAAATCAAATGAAATCTGTCATTTAACCACGAATTTGACCAAATATATTGGTAAAAAAATCCATAAAGTACTGCTTGCAATGCCCCGAAACATAGGACGTAAAAAATATAATAAATCAAAGAATTGTCTCGAATGACCATCCACAAAAATAAGTTGTAAAGAGCTATCAATAAAATGAAACCAAAGTAAATTCCCCAGATGATTTTGCGGGTAGAAATCTGTTGAAAAAGTTCGGATTCTTGCCAAAAATTGATTGGAAACTTCAAGTCTTCGGTACTTTTAAAACGCAAAAAAATCAAGTATTCTTGGTTTTCAATCATATCGATTTTAAAAATCGGATTGGAATCTTTAATCGGACTCAAATGATAGGGAAAATGGTCGCCTTGTTTCTTTGAATGGATGATTCGATTATGCTCCAAAACAAACAAATCTACTTCGTTGATTCGACTATTTTCGATTTCTAAAAACCATTTTTTGTCTGCTAAATTCATCACCCGCATCATCAACCAAACGGGTTTGTTGGTATAGCCAAAATTAGGAATATCGTTAGAAATTGGCTTAAAACTATCCATAAATTGAATATTTTCGATATTTGGACGCTTAAAAGCATCTAACTCATCCACAAAACTCAAGCACCGATTAGCAACAAATTGATGCGTTTTTTCTTTGCTCAAAACAAAATCAGGCGTTTGTTTACTTTTCGTAATATCGTCAGCATAAAAACGATTTAGTCCATTTACACCACCAAAAAACAATTCTCCATTGGTTGATTGCAAGGAGCTGTAACCATTAAATTCGTAAGCTTGTAGCCCATCATTTAGGTTGAACGAAGTGAAGCGTTTTTGTTTGGCATCGAAGCGAGCAAGTCCACGATTGGTACTTACCCAAATCTGTTGGTTTTTGTCAATTTCGCACGCATAAATGAAGTTATTGGGCAAGCCGTCTTCGGTTGTAAAAGCCTCGCTTTTGTTTGTTTTTGGACTATAATGATAAAGTCCATTGCTTGTTCCAATCCACCACGAAAAATCAACTTTTGATTGCTTTACACAAATCGGAATACCATCTTGAATAATTTCTTTGACAGTATAGTTTTCGAAATTATTTTGTGTTTTTATTTCCCACAATCCACCATTATAAAATCCGATAAAATATTGATTATCACCTATTTTCTTAATCAAAGAAATGCGTTTGTCATTAAAAATAACTTTGTTTTTAATGACTTTTTTACGTTTATTTAAAAAATAAATACCTGCTTCTGTACCTAATAATATGTCATTTTTATCGTCTTCGATATACCGAATAAAATTCGATAAGGAGCGGTCTTTTCCATAGGGATTATTGACCTTTGTAATGGTTTGGTTTTGCAAAAATGCCAAGCCTTGTGAAGTGCCAATCCAAATATTTTTGGAGGAATCTTGCTTTAAAAATCGAATGGTATTGGACGGTAGCAGATTATTTTTTTCATCATTATAAAAACTTTTTTCTATGCTCAGATTTTTATCATTGATGATCCAAAGTCCACTTTGTTGCGTACCTAAAATGAGTTGATTTTTAGACTCATCTTTCAGTATAAATCTTATCGAATAATTGAGTAATTCTTTCGGGAAGTTTTCAGGAAAAGGAATCCTAAAACTACTCAAATTGCCAAGTAAAAGCTGAATACGGTCAATGCCATAAGGGTCGGTGTTTGCCCAAATAATACCGTCATAATCAACATAAACTTGACTGACTTCGTTGATATAAAGATTGTTTTTACCTAAATAGCTTTCATTTTTTATTTGTATAAAATCTTGATTACCAATAGAATAGCGTAATAAACCATGCTTTTCGGTCGCTAACCATAAATTTCCTTTTTGGTCAGTATCTAAATCAAAAACCAATTGAATCGACTTGTTTTTGCCAAATTCTTTGATGTATTTTATTTCGTTAGAGAAAAAATCGAATGAAACCAAACCATCGGAAGTAGCAATCCAAAGCAGCTTGCCGACTGGCAAAATTTTGATAATTTCGAGCGGTTTCCCTGCTTTGTTTTTTGGATGATTGGAGAAAAAATAATCAATGTTTTGTTGGGCTGTGTCGAGTCTAATGACCGCATCGGCAGTATGAATCCAAAGTTTACCAAAAGCATCAAATTGCGTAGAGTTGACTGTTCGGAAATAATTAGTTTTGAACGATTTATTGGGAAGAATAACTTGTTTTTTTTGAGATTTCAGAGACAATTTCACCAAACCTTCTGCATCCGACCAATACCACACAACACTATTGGTAGCTTTGATTGGGAATACTTCATTTTTTACGATTTCGTTCTTATTATTTTTGGTAAAAAAAGTCTCAAAATCATTGCTGACGTATCGATAATGATTCAATGAGTTTTCAGTACCAATCCATAAATCGCCCTTGTCATCTTCAATGATTTTCTTAATTTCTATACCATTAATACTGTTTTTTTGTTTTTTTGATGGCCGAAAAATTGTAAAGTTTTCACCATCCCATTTGTTCAAGCCATCTTGCGTACCAAACCACATTGTTCCTCTCGAATCTTTTAGCATGGCAAAAACAGAACCCTGCGAAAGTCCCATTTCGGTGCCGTAATGGTCTATTCGGTAGTTTAGTTTTTGGGCTTTCGAGTAAAAAAAGCAGCAAATAAATAGCCCAACCAAAAATAATACTCGGTGGTGAAACATATAATTTATGAATGCCTTTAGGCATGTTATATCGGTAGAAATTAATAATAAAAATATTTCGCTCCGATGGGGCTTGAATTTTGAATATTATTTTTACTCTACGGCAGCGGCCGACCGTCAATATTATGTCCCGAACGGGACAATTACACAATATTCATTAAAAAAATTAACTCTTTGATGAGGAAGCTTTTAGAGGTTGTTTAAGTTTTTTGATTTGGGCTAAAAAAGTG
>NZ_JAYWCU010000157.1:0-11478 GCF_043780375.1 Emticicia sp.
AAAATTGAAAAGATACTGGAAAAATTATTATAATAAATCAACTGTAAACCTATATCAGGATTTTCAACTATAATTGTAAACTTATTTTAGGACAAGACAGATGGTAAAACATTTGCTAAAATCCAGATTCCTTTACCAAAAAACCAGCCTCCCAACAAGAATGACTTATATCGCAACTCGCATTGGGTATTCAGTATCATGCAAGCAAAAAGTGGAAAACTATGGTTCGCAACAATAGATGGTGTTTATATCTACGATGGCAAATCATTTACTCCGTTTATAGTTACTGAGGCCGCAGGTGGCTATGCGAGCACTAACAATAACGCGGAACATATTTTAGAAGATAAAGCAGGTAACATTTGGTTTGGTGGGCGGGGTAACGAAGGTGTGTATCGTTATGATGGTAAATCTGTAATCAACATTAAACTAAAAGAACTAAGTACGTTTCATTCCGATTCGATTCGAACCGGTCATAATTGGGCCTGGCCTCAATTGCAAGACAAAAACGGGGATATTTGGTTCAGCAATTGGGGTGGGGCCTACCGGTATGATGGCAAATCATTTACAAGTTTTACAAAAAACGATGGCTTATCAGGCGGAGTTACCCGAATTATAGAAGACAAAAAGGGAAACCTTTGGTTTGGTGGTGATGCTAGTGCTGGACTTAGCCGTTACGATGGTAAATCTTTCACTCGTTTTACAACAAAAGATGGACTACTCAATATCAGTATTTGGTCAATTTTGGAAGACAAAACTGGAAATCTTTGGGTGGGTACGAGAGAAACAGGTCTCTACCTTTACGATGGAAAAACATTTATGACTTATTCGGAATATAAACACTAGCCAGTAACGGACTAACAAACAAAATTTGCAACAACAAAAAAGTGAACAAAAGCAACAAACCGCTAACACGAGGTTTGCTGTTAGTGTGGCTGGACGTAGTTAGCATCGGCAGCAGTTCGCATCATTTGTAACTCTGTGCAGCACTAGTTCGGGCAAAACAAGCAACATTGAGCTAAATATGAATCAAAATGTAACCTGTGTCTGTTATAGCCCGACCCCTTGTTTGTCTTGATTCTTGCCATTTGTTTACATAAATTTGTATAAACCTATTTCATGACAAGACACATTAGGAACTGAAAAACAATTTTATAAATTTGTAATAAAAATATTACAAGATGACACATGCAGAAAAACATATAGTTGAAACATATTCAGGAATTTTTGAAAGTTTAAGCTCAGTTAGTAAACTTGAATTAATTGAGAAACTTGCCAAATCTATAAGAAAGGACACTAAATCTAAAGAAAAAGAATTCTTTAAATCATTTGGAGCTTTTGCATCTAAAAAATTGGCTGAAGAAATAGCTAAAGAAATCAAAGAAAGTAGGAAATTTAGAGTCAAAGATTTAAAGTTCTAATGATTTGCAATATTTACTTGACACGAATATTTGTGCATTTTTTCTACGTGGAAAACTCAACCTTGATGAAATATTCAGAGAAAAAGGAATTGAAAACTGCTTTATTTCTGAACAAACAATTTTTGAATTGAGATGTGGGGCTGAAAATAGCGACAATCCGAAAAAATCTCAAGAAGCGGAGTAACAGCACTTGCAAATGAACTGACTTTAGTAACAGACAATGTGAAAGATTTCAGATACATCAAAAACTTAAAAATCGAAAACTGGTTTGAAAGAAAATAGCACTTCCCCCGAAGGACAAGAGCGATGGGCAATTCAAGAATATACTTCCATTACTCCAAAAACCAATTTTAAAATGTATAATGCTTTTGCAGACAAAGATGAAAATCCTGAATTGCCAGGTTCTGATTGGGAATACAATTTCAGCGAACAAAACGGCATCACAAAAGTGAGTATTATAATTAAAAATGAATCACTCGCCCGTTTGGAAAAGATGATTAAAATGGGCTTTAAAGAAGGTTTTACTATGGCAATTGATAACTTAGAAAATTATTGGCAACTCTTTCGCAACATCAGTAGAAACAAAATTTACAATTACAATGACAACCGGGATGCTGAAAACTAAATAGAATAGCATAAAAATTATGGCACTTATCAATCCTTAGATTCACTTCACCGGAAATGCCGAAGAAGCATTTACATTTTACAAATCAGTTTAAAGAAAAAGATAACTGTTATAATAATCTCGAGCCCTATCCGAATCTCTTTACATCCATTTGTTTAACAAAATCTCTCCTTCCTCAGCAATATTTATTCGTTAATAATGCCACATTGCCTAAAAAAATGATAAACGGCTATTCAAGACTTTCAGATGTTTGTGCTTATCGAAACTCTTACTCAATTTTGTGGGGTAAAAAAACAAACACAAAATTTTGTAAAATAGTGTGATGAAAGCAAGTGTAAACACGATATATGGCCCACCCGAAGTGCTTCAAGTAATGGAAGTTGAAAAACCTACTCCCAAAGACAACGAAGTGCTTATAAAGATACATGCAACTACTGTAAACCGTACAGACTGCGGTTTTAGAAAACCTGAATATCTTGTTATTAGATTAATCGGTGGACTATTTAAACCCAGAAAAACAATATTAGGTACTGAACTGGCCGGTGAAATTGAAGCCATCGGAAGTAAAGTTACAACCTTCAAACCTAGTGACCAAGTGTTCGGTTTAAGCACTTTCCATTTTGGAACGCATGCCGAATATGTTTGTATTCCCGAAAATAAGTCGATTGCCATCAAACCAGCTAATATTTCTTACCAAGAAGCTGCCGCAACTTGCGAAGGTGCTTGGTATGCTTTGACTAATTTCAGAAAAGTAAATCTCAAAAAAGGTGACAAAATCCTTATCAACGGTGCAACTGGTGCCATTGGTTCGGCGGCTGTGCAACTTGCCAAGTATTTTGGAGCAGAAATTACGGCAGTTTGCAATACCAAGAATATAGAATTGGTAAAATCGTTGGGAGCGAATGAAGTGATTGATTATACAAAGGAAGATTTTACCAAAAGAAATGAATTGTATGATTTTGTTTTTGATGCTGTGGGAAAAAGTTCTTTCTTTAAATGTAAAAAATTGCTAAAACCCAAAGGCATTTACTTTTCAACTGAATTGGGCTATTTATCACAAAATATCTTTTTAGCTTTGATAACTCCGCTCGTTGGTGGCAAAAAAGTAACATTCCCTATACCCAAAGATACAAAGGAGATAGTACTTTATTTTAAAGATTTGGTTGAAAAAGGACATTTTAAAGCAGTAATAGATAGAGTTTACCCTTTAGAAGAAATTGTAGAGGCAACAAAATACGTTGAAACTGGTCAGAAAACAGGTAATGTAGTCATTAGTTTAGCACATCATCATAAATCTTACTGATGAAAAACTTATCACGTCGAACATTTCTAGAAAAAGTAGGTGTAGCTGTTGGGGCATCTGCTCTTGCTGCAACAATACCTTCATTTACAAATACTAATGTTTATGAAGGAAGAAAGCTAAATATTGCCCTTTGTGGTTTAGGTCGTTATGCTGGATATTTGGCAGAAGGCTTGCAAGAATCAAAATATTGTAAATTGGCAGGCATCGTAACAGGCACGCCTGCTAAGGCTGAAAAATGGCAAAAACAATATAATATTCCAGAAAAAAATATTTATAATTATCAGAATTTTGACGAAATCGTCAACAATAAAGATATTGATTTGGTTTATGTTGTTTTGCCAAATGCCTTGCACAAAGAGTATGTAATTCGTGCGGCAAAGGCAAACAAACACGTAATTGTCGAAAAACCGATGGCAGTTACTGCCAAAGATTGCCAAGAAATGATTGATGCGTGTAAAAAAGCTGGTGTACAGTTGGCAATGGGCTATCGCTTACATTTTGAGCCTTATCATATTGAACTAAAAAGGCTCGGACAAGAGAAGGTTTTCGGACAAGTACGGTTAATCGAGGTTTCGTTAGGTTATAAATTAGGAGCAGAAAACCCTAAAGACTGGCATTATGTAAAAGCCTTATCGGGCGGTGGCTCGCTAATGAATCTTGGTGTATATTGCGTTCAAGCAAGCCGTTATGTATTGGGTGAAGAACCTATTTCGGTAACAGCCCAGTTTATGCCAGTTACCAACAAAAGTTTGTTTTCAGAAGTCGAAGAGTCGATTACTTGGCAATTAGTTTTTCCGAGTGGGGCAGTTTGTACCTCTACAAGTGCCTATAATTGTGGCATTGATAGATTTTTTGCTACTGCCGACGATGGCTTTTTTGAACTCAACCCTGCCGTGAGTTATGGGCCTTTCAAAGGAAGAACAAGCAAAAGCGAGTTAAATTTCCCTGATATCAACCAACAGGCCACTCAATGCGATGAAATTGGAAAGGTATTGTTGATTAATAAACAACTCCCAAGTCATATCACAGGCGAAGAAGGGCTTAAAGATATGAAAGTATTAGAAGCAATCTATAAAGCAGCAAACACAGGCAAAAAGGTTTCAATAATTTAGTAATAACACAAATATAATATGTCTATTGATTATCGTCTCTGGACTATCAACTAAATATGAATTTCAAAGAAAACGTTAGCGAGGGGCTACGTTCCATCAAAGGGAATATGCTCCGCACGGTGCTTACTGCACTTATTATTGCCATCGGTATCACCTCATTGGTAGGAATACTAACCGCCATTGACGGAATGCAAAGTTCAGTTGATAATAGTTTTGCAGGACTTGGTGCAAACTCATTTGATATCAAAGGACCACGAATGTTCCGCCGTAGAAGTGCGGGTGTCAATGACAAAGATTATCCACCTATCGAATACCGTGAAGCAAAACTCTACAAAGAGCTTTTTCAAGGCAAAACACCCGCAACCATCAGTATTTATACGGGTGTTACGGGCATTGCTCAATTGAAATATCAGTCAATTAAGACAAACCCTAACACAATGGTACGTGGCATTGACGAAGACTACATCAATATCAAAGGTTATAAACTAATCGCAGGACGTGATATTACCGAAAATGACATCAATTTCACCAATAATGTAGTGATTTTGGCCAACGAATTAGCAACGACACTTTTTCCTAAAGAAAATCCGATTGATAAAGAAATTTCCTTGCTTGGACTCAGATTTAAGGTCATTGGAGTTTTGGAGAAAAAAGGAAGCATCACAGGCGGAGGCGACGACCGTGTGGCACTTGTACCGCTCGAAACTGGGCGACAAATCGCAGCAAATCGTAAACTAACTTTTGATATTACGACTTCAGTTCCGAATGTTTCGGACATGGATTATATTATTGGCGAAGCAGAAGCTGTAATGCGACGTGTAAGAAAAGACCCTATCGGACAAGCAAAATCATTTGAAGTAGAACGCTCCGATGCACTTGCCAAGAATTTTGAAGAGGTTACAGGCTATTTAAGAGTTGGTGGTTTTGGTATCGGAATCATTACATTATTAGGAGCAGCTATTGCATTAATGAATATAATGATGGTGTCGGTTACTGAGCGAACTCGTGAAATTGGCATCAGAAAAGCCATTGGTGCTACACCATTCAAGATTCGTTTGCAGTTTTTGATGGAAGCAATTGTTATTTGTATTTTGGGAGGAATCGCAGGAATTATCATGGGAATTGGCGTTGGAAATATTATTGCCAAGCTCATTAGCGATAAAAGTAGCTTCATCATTCCATGGGCTTGGATGCTTATGGGAATCGTAGTCTGTGTATTTGTTGGCATTCTTTCAGGGTTTTATCCTGCCTACAAAGCATCTAAACTTGACCCAATTGAATCGTTACGTTATGAATAAAATGAGAGAATAAATATAAAATACCAAATTTTATAATGACAAAAGCCCTTTCAAGACTATTTTGAAAGGGCTTTTTGATTTAAAATTGTTTTGTAAATTTACATTTGGCATAATGTTTGGAGAAGACTCTATGAATATTCCAATGATTAAGCAATGAAACCTAAGACATTTATTATTCTGCTGAGTTGTCTAAACATACTTTTAGGTACTCAAATTTATGCCCAAGAAATATTAGAACACCCAATTGCTCCTCAAAGAGAAAGTATAGGACTTTTTTTCTATGATGGCATGGCAAAAGTAAATATTGGTGGTAATTATGGTTTTATCGATCGCCAAGGGTTTCTACAAATACCTTGTAAGTACGATATGGTAACTAACTTTCAAGATGGTTTAGCTATTGTTCGAAAAAATAATAAATACAGCTTTATTCGTAATGATGGCACATTACTTACCCCTTTGATTTTTGATAGTTGCGAACCATTTTTTGAGGGCTATGCAATGGTCAGTTTACAAGGCAAGTTTGGTTTTGTTGATAAACAAGGTAAGATGATAGTACAACCACGCCATGATTTTGCAATGGGTTTTAGCAATGGTTTAGGTCTGGTTGGGCATGATGGTTTGAATGGGTATATAAATACCAAAGGCGAATTAGTCATTGATTATAAATTTGAGTTTTCATTGCCGTTCTCTGAAGAATATGCCCTATTTATGCGAGAAGGTAAATTTGGTTATATAGATATGAAAGGCCAAGAAGTTATTTCACCGAAATATGAGTTGGCAGGTTCATTTCATGAGGGTTTAGCAGCAGTAAAAATCAACAATCTTTCGGGAATTATTAATAAGAAAGGAAAATTTGTTGTGCAGCCCACTTTTCAGAATATTCGTAGTTTTAAAGATGGGGTTGCTGTGTTTATCCAAGGCGAAAAATTTGGTTTAATTAATGATAAAGGTCAAGAAATTATTTCAGCTCGGTATGAGTTATTAGGCGATTTTGAAAATGATATAGCAGTTTTTAAAAATAATTGTAAATATGGATTTGTGAACACCAAAGGAGAAGAATTCATTCCTGCAACTTTCGATAAAGCAAGCACTTTTGAACAAGGAATGGCTTCGGTAAAACTCAATGGTAAATTTCATTATATTGACTTACAAGGACGCATCGTATATACTTCGCCAAATGACCTTAAGTATGATGCAGAAAACAATGTTATTTTAGTTAATATTGACAAAAAGACAGGTTACATTGATGGAAAAGAGAAAATAATCATTTCCCTCGACGAATCATTCTCGCCAGCAAGAGTAGTACTTTTGATAAACAGCAACGAATATCTTATTAGTAGCGAAGGCACACTTACAGCGAAATAATAGACTTGTTGAAATGGGAGTTTCGATTTATAAAATCAAATCATTTTTGCTTGATTGAATCCTAAATTTGATTTCGTAGTTAAACTACAAACGAAAAGCAGGTAAAAAAAGGCTATTTTTAAACGAATAATCTTTGCAACAAGTCTAATAGTAATTTATAATTAGAAAAGCCACTTCAAGTATTTGAAGTGGCTTTTCTATTATTCTTTTAAATTATTTACAGGCTTTTCCTTCTCCGCCTTCAGTACAACAACGATTATATGATTTACTCAGAGCCTTGTATTGCTTTTCTGTCAAACTAACATATAATTTATTATAATCCCCAAGCATTACGTCTTGTTTTGTAAAATTATACGTCAAATTTACTGGAACATTGATGTTTTGGTCAGCCAAAGCAACACCATCTTTAGTACAAACTCTTAATAATTTTGAAACATCGCTACCACCAGAGGTTGTAAATTCATAAGCTGATTTTACTGGTACTTGGAAAGTGCCTAAACAAAGATATTTTTCAGGCATTTCTCCTTTGATTAATTTCCCTGTTTTTTTATAAACTCCAATGATTGTTACATCTTGCGTTGAGCTTTTTAAGCTACCATCCTGAATTTGAGTCTTACCCATAAAGTTAATTTTCTGGTCAGCACATTGTGTTTCGCCCGAGCCAAAAGCAGTAGCCATTGATTCTGTTGCTGTACCCGTCATAACTTTTTTAGCAGCGACCTCCATATTTGGTGAAGCAGTTGTTGCAACGTTTACTGACTGATATGCTTTGCTTAATGCTTTGTATTGAGCATCGTTAACATTCAAGTATACTTTCTCTCCATCGCCTACATTTACATTGTTTTTAGTGATTGTATAATTCAAGTTCATTGGCAACACCAAATTCATTAGTGCAGGGTTTGTATTGCCTTCCATACAAACTTCAAAGCTTTTAGAGAATTGAGCTTCTCCTTTCACACTAAAATCGTAAGTAGAGCGAACCGAAACTGGGTAAGAACCAAGTAAAAGTCCCTTTGTACCTTTTGAAGAAGTATTTACGGCAACAATCTCCATCATTTTACTTGTATTCATTACATCACCACTTTGTACTTGACCACTACCGCTAATATTGATAGTTTGTGTTTTACAAACCATTACTGGTACGGGTGGTACATAAGGTATTACGGGTGCAGCAATATACGAAGGAATAAAAAACGCATTACCACATTTTTTCATGATATAAAGGAAACAATCTCCACCTTTTGCATAAATTTTAAAAGTAGGAAAATCATTACCTAACCTCGACCAAGCGTATTTATGACCCTTGCCATAATTACCCATCCAACCAATAGTTCCTCTCGGAAGTATTTCTGGAATTAGGCTTTTACTACTGAATGCCGGATCGTTGAACCCAGTATAACCTAATGCTTTCAATAAATCATCAATTTCTTTTTTACTTCCATGTCTATTATTTTTATGAACTATTTTCAAATGGTTATATGCCGAAGTTCCTGTATGTTTAGGAATCTCACCAAATTGTGGACTTGTGCCCAGTCTATTTAATACAATTGGATTCCTGTGAGGGTCTCCTTTAAAAATTTGATAGGTTAATAAGTTACATGGGGAATCTGTTTGTTGGGCTTGTTGGGCAATACCTAATATGGGTAATAAAATTGCCAAAGTAAGTACGGAAATTAGTTTAGATTTCATTTTGTTAATTGTTAAGATTTCTGCTTGAAATGATACTCCAATCAGGTTCAGAAATAAAGTTACAGAAATAGTAAATAATAAAAATTTTTGCCAATTTAGAAAAAAAATAGCTTTTGGCAAGCTAAATTTTCATAAAAATATTGTTTAAACTTTTCAAAAAGTCGAAAACAGTAATTCTATGACATCATTTACAGAACATCTAATATCATAAAAGACACTTTTTAGATAAAAAGACAGATATTGAATAAGCACTCAACAATAAAATTTCATATAACATTTTTTAAAAATCATATCATTATATAAACGAAAACACTTACTTTGACGTTTAGATAGGGCAATACCTAAACTTACTAATCTAAAATTAATATTTTTTTTATTCTTATCATATTTATCATTTTTAACTTATGAAAATTCATAAAATACTGATAGTCTGCACTTTATTTTTCTGTCAGAGTATTCAAGCTCAAACACCGAGCGTATCAAAATACGACAATCGAGATGCATTCAATCCTTTATTTAACTTTATGCCAGGCACTGCCTTTCGTAGTGGAACTGGAGCTCCAGGCCCGATGTATTGGCAAAATAGAGCTGATTATAAAATCAATATTAAACTTGATGAAGCAGCAAACACGCTCACTGGAGACGTTGAAATAACATATAAAAATAATAGCCCCGACAAACTTCCTTTTTTGTGGTTGCAGTTAGACCAAAACCAATTCAACGATAATTCGAGAGGGGGCAAAACTACACCAATTTCTGGTGGACGTTTTGGTAATACAGGTTTTGATGGTGGCTATGTAGTACAGTTTGTCAGTGTCGATAAAGAAATTAAAACTGGCAAAAAAGCTACAACTCGCTCAGTTTATGCCGAACATTTGACCGACGATACCCGTATGCAAATTCGCTTGTCAGAACCGATGGTTTCGGGCGAAGAAGTGAAAATAAAAATCACTTATTCGTTTAAAATTCCACGCTATGGTTCAGACAGAATGGGCAAACAAGAAACCAAAGATGGTATCATTTACGAAATTGCACAGTGGTATCCTCGCATGGCTGTTTACGACGATGTAGAAGGCTGGAATACTTTGCCGTATTTGGGTGCAGGCGAGTTTTATTTAGACTATGGCGATTTTGAATATAATGTTACTGTGCCATCTACTCATATTGTGGCAGGTTCGGGCGAATTAATAAATGCTAATGAAGTTTTGACAGGCGAACAAATCAAACGTTTGAACGAAGCTAAAAATAGTGACAAAACAGTTATTATTAGAGGAAAAGATGAGGTAAATGATGCCAAGTCTCGTCCACGTACTGATGGCATGCTCACTTGGAAATTTCGTTGTAAACAAGCACGTGATGTAGCTTGGGCAAGCTCAAAAGCTTTTGTTTGGGATGCGTGTAAAATCAATTTGCCAAGTGGCAAAACCTCTTTAGCTCAGTCGGTTTATCCTGCCGAAAGTGCCACCAACGATAGCTGGGGACGCTCATCTGAATACGTAAAAGGTTGCATTGAGTTTTATTCAAAATATGTGTATGAATATTCTTATCCTTCGGCAACCAATGTTGGTGGTGTAGTAGCAGGAATGGAATATCCAGGCATTGTTTTTTGCGATTATAAAGACAAAAACGAAAGTCTGTGGGGCGTAACTGACCATGAATTTGGGCATAATTGGTTTCCGATGATTGTTGGGAGCAACGAGCGTAAATATGCTTGGATGGACGAAGGTTTTAATACTTTTATTAATTCACTTTCAACCAAAAACTTTAATAATGGCGAATATTATAGTCCAGAAAATGTCCGTCAAATGACTCCATATTATTATGACCGTGACCCAATTGCTAATATTCCTGATGTGATTCAGAGTAATAACTTAGGAATTGCGGCTTACATGAAACCTGGTTATGGACTTACGATGTTGCGTGAAATAGTTTTGGGAGAAAAACGCTTCGATTATGCTTTCAAAGAATATGTCAATCGTTGGGCATTTAAGCACCCAACACCGCTTGATTTTTTCCGTACAATGGAAGATGCCGCAGGTGAAGATTTAGGTTGGTATTGGAAAGGTTGGTATTTGAACGATTGGAAAATTGACCAAGGGGTAAAAGATGTGAATTATGTACAGCAAGATGCCAGCAAAGGCTCGGTCATAACTATCGAAAATATGGAAAAAATGCCAATGCCTGTTACACTCGAAGTCAAAGAAGCAAACGGCACTAAAAATCGAGTAACATTACCTTACGAAATTTGGCAACGTGGTAGCACTTGGAGTTTTAAATATAATTCTACCTCAGCCATCGAATCGGTTACAATTGACCCAGACAATAAATTGCCCGACACCAATACTAAAAATAATGTGTGGAAACCTTCTAAATTTGGTAATCCGCAAGCGAATTAAGAATTTTCTTAATTAATAGACTTGTTTCAATGGAAGATTATTTGTTTAAAAACAGCCACTTCGATGTATTTCAAAGTGGTTGTTTTGTTGTGTAATATCAAATATTCAGATGAAAAATCAACTATAATTTTAATTTATTTGATATTTTTTTTGCAGTGAAGGGTTTTATTGATAATAGACTTCCTGCGAAAGTGTTTTATGATTGAAAAATAGTAGATTTTCAAGCGAAAATTGAGGGAATTTTGAAAGCATAGCACCGCTACGGTTGAAAA
>NZ_JAYWCU010000158.1:0-30579 GCF_043780375.1 Emticicia sp.
TACGAAAGCATCAAGAGTTTCTTGCATACAATTGCTCCTGATAAAGAGAAAATTCTGAAACTTCATTCAGGAAAAAGTAAACTTTTTGAGCAATTTGGCATTGAAAAACAATTAAAATCATTGTTTGGTCGATCGGTTAGCTTGCCAAACGGCGGTTATCTGATAATTGAACATACTGAAGCACTACACGTTATTGATGTAAACAGCGGCAATAAGTCAACACAGGAAGATGACCAAGAATCTACGGCTTTAGCTGTAAACTTGGAAGCTGCCAAAGAACTTTGCCGTCAGTTACGAATGCGTGATATGGGTGGAATTATTGTGGTGGATTTCATTGATATGAAGAAAAACGAAAATCGTCGTTTGATTCAAGAAGCAATGAAAGAAGAAATGAAAGGTGATAGGTCGAAATATACGATTTTACCAATTTCAAAATTTGGTTTGCTCCAAATTACCCGCCAACGAGTTCGTCCAGAAATGAATATTGTTACCCGCGAAACTTGCCCAACTTGTGGCGGGACAGGTACGATTCAAGCAAGTATCGTTATTACAGATTTGATTGAAAATAACCTCGATTATATCCTTTCAAAGCAAAATGAAAGCGGTATTAGTATCGTGCTGCACCCATTTATTTATGCCTATTACCGTGAAGGGATTTTTTCAAAACAAATGAAATGGTTCTTGAAATATAAGGTTTGGGTAAAACTCATCAAAGATTCTTCTATTGGTATCACCGAATTTCATTTCCTTAATAAATTAGGCGATGAAATTGAAATTGGGTAATAGACTGATTATCAGTTGATTGCGTGACTTTAAAATCAATTTTTTTTATCAAAGTACACACATTTTGCAGGTTTATCTTGCCGAATATACTACGGCTTTAATCAAACGAAGATTATTAAGTTCGTCAATTTCAATTATGTTTTCTTGAGGCTACCATCAGTACTTGATTTACTTTTTCGCTTATGACAACCATTGCTTCAGCAGTGATGGCTTTATTAATTTCGTTGATTAATTCTTTTGGTTTCATTACTATTCTCCTTTTTTGAGTGCTTCGATTAGTTTGTTAAGCGTACTGATTCTGTCAAGGTATCATCATATTTCTGCGTCGCTTAAACAAACCATCCAAATTGCGTAAGAGTGTTTTATAGGCTACTAATTGTAGACTATATTGTACGATTAGTTATTTTCTCTCTTCGCTTGACATAAGTTAGGATTAAATTTCACTTCTCGCTCTTCTCTTGCCAGTATTTTACTTCGATTTCGGATTTTAACAAATATCTCTTCATTACGGCTTGCTTTTGGGTGGCAGCTTCTTTGATAATCTACTGATAATTAGGGATTTAATTTCTAAAACTCCATTAATTTCAAGGAGGTATGTGTAGCCATCAGTTGGAAATGTTTATCCAAACTGCAAAGTTCTATGTTATTAGTAATGCACTGTTGGGCAATCATCAAATCGGGTAGCCCCACTTTATTGATACCATATTGTAGGTTTAAAAGTTGTAAAGCTCTTATGCCTTCCCAAAAGATAGTATGAGGTATGCATGGTAAGGCTTCCAAACTTTCGATGAGTGTGGTTTGCTTTCGATGTTGGAGAGCTGGAATAAGTTCAGAAAGTATAATTTCGTTGGTGCAAACTAAATCTAAGTTGACAAGAGTTTGCAATATTTCTGCATTTTCGCCTGACCGCAAGTAGCCAATCCAAACCGATGAATCTACTAAAATCATAGCAAAGAAGTTCTATCTCTAAGGCTGTTTAAATCAATATTCAAATCAACTTTACCTTTGAAATTGAGTAATTTTAGGCGTTTTTCTCGCAAAATAACTTCATGTAAGGCTTTTTTGATAGCTTCAATTTTTGATTTTGAGCCAGTTGCTTTCATTGCTTCTGCAATCAAGTCTTCGGGTAAATCAATTGTAGTTTTCATATATTTGTATATAATTTTATATATACAAATATATATATATAAATATGGCATTTACAAATATTTCTTCATAATCACCTGCTTTTGGGCGGCTGCTTTGTTTATAACCTGCTGATTAGTAGCTATTTGTGCTTCGATTGCCTCTATTTCGCCAGTAATTTACTTCTATTTCAAAACGGTTCGGCGTTCCGACGGGTGGCATTCCGATTTTCTTTTCGGATTATAGGGATTTTATAAATTTACTCGTTTTTCTTCATTTCTCACTCTTTTCTCGCCAGTATTTTGCTTCGATTTCTGCCTTTTCTTTTTCAGATTGCATCAATTTATTTTCTAAAATGGCTTTTTCTATTTTGGTGTTGGGTTTCTATAAAATCACAAAAACTTCACACAATCATCTGTAATAAAGCGGTTCGCCGCCCACAAACTCGCATCTTGTACACACGCAGGCAAGCCCGGTGGTGTGGGGTTTTCGGCTTCTGAAACTTGTAGATTTAGGGCGAGTAATTGCGTGAGAATATCTCCTCCTTTCTCAAATCCATAACATTCACCAACGGCAGTATCAAGTATTTCGTGGAGTTCTCGGAGGCGATTTCTGCCCGGTTTTTCGAGGGTTCGGTACAAATCTCGAAGGCTCATTTTATAGTCTTGTAGCATTTTGGTACGCTCTTGGTGAAGTTGCTTGGCAACTTCGGTTACACGTATAACTGACTGACTATAAGGGTTTTGTGGAAATGAAAAGGTGTCCCAGATTGTGTTTGCAGTATATCTTAATCTATCTTCCAAGGTTGAACATTTTGCTTTCCACCATTCAAAATGAATCACTGAATGAATAATGCCAAATGAATAATAATCATCAAAACTAAAAACCATTAAGGCATCATTTGGTCGAATTTCGGTACTGACAAATTCAAAAATATTGCGTTTTGAAATTCTTGCACATGAAATATATCTTTTCAAAGGTTTTATTTTTTCAAGCAAATCTTCACGACTATATGACAAGTGCCACCAATTATTGTAGAAATTGATATGATGTTTATTTACAGTCGCTTGTGGGTTTATTTTTATCGCTTCGTCATTTTCAGCTTGTTGTTTTTCTCCCTTTTCTTTTCTATCTGGCAAAACGTTTTTTTCAACTATTTTAAATGGCGTTTTTAAACTTGCCGATTGAATCAAATCTTTTCCTGAAAAATCAATAACAAACCGTTTTGGTTGAGAATTTAGATTACCAATCAACTCATCTGCAATCAAAAAAGGCTTCATAACCTCCTTATAATCAGGGTTTTGTGTTAAAATTTTCTTGGCTTCATTTACTGGCAAAAGAAAACCTTCATGCCCATGTGATTGTCCTTGAAAAACGCATTTTGGGTGGCGGTTACACTCTAAAACCTTTGCCGCCGCCACATCCACTTCAAGGCTCAAACTGCTATTTATCGTTGCTTGTTTTGTTGCAAACAAAACATTTTTTTCGTTATAAGAAAACAAAAACTTATCTCCTTCGTACTCACCTTTTATCCAATTCACAATCGAAACAAAAACTGCCGCTTCGCCACTCCAATCTTGCGAGTTTACGGCATTAAAAATCGTTCCACCATTTTTTACAATATAATCCAAACTACCTTCACGGCTATAATTTTGCCTAATTGTATTGGTTGCCACCAAACCTGCCCTGCCATTATTTTTAAGGGTTTTGTGTCCTTTATAAAACCAATATACACAAAAATCTGCCCTTCCAGGTACTTCTGCGTAGGCATTTCGCAGCTTATTCATATATTCTACGCCAAATTCGGCTTGCATTTTATTTTTGCTTTGATAAGGAGGGTTTCCGATAATGACATCGGCTTCAATCCATTTTCGAGCTTGGTTGCCATCAAGTAGGGCATCGCAGCAAATAATATTTTCGTCGAGATTATCCAAAGGTAAAGGGCTAAATTTGTTGTCGTAAGCCTCACGGTGGTCGAGCCATGCCAATTCTTTTGCTACCATAAGCGTAACTTTGGCAAGCTCTACGGCAAAAGGTTTGAGGTCATAGCCATGCAGTTGCTTGGTATTTACGTAAGAATAATTGAGCAAAAATGCGGTTAGTTGCTTGCTATCTTCTCTACTCACAATGGTTTCACGAAGTAATGTAAGGAGCTTTTTCTCCAATAATTTCATTTCTTTAAACGCCACGAATAAGAAATTTCCAGAGCCACAAGCAGGATCAAGTACCTGATAAACAGCCAGTTGTGTCAATAATTGAAAATATTCAGTCATGGATTGGGCAGCATCAATGCGTTCATTCCAAGGCTGCACGATGCAGGGGTCAATGATTTTTTTGATGTCAATTTCGTGTGTGTAGTGGGCACCCAATTTATGCCGTTCGGTGGTTTCGAGAGCCGCCTCAAAAATGCTTCCAAAAATGGCAGGGTTCACATTTTTCCAATTTTGCATTGAAGCGGCATCAAGCATATTGAGTTCCTGCAAAGTAAGTTCAATCGGCTTGACGGTTTCAAAAAGTCCACCATTAAAATATTCTACGCCATTATACCTCATACCTTCCGAAACGCCCTTGGTGTTCATTTCCTTGAAAAGCCCACCAATCAAATCATAAGAAATCGGAATTTTGTCATTGCCATGCACGGCTGTATTATTTTCGAGGGCTTCTTGGACCAATCTTGTAAAAATTGTGTTGGGCAGTAATTCTACATCTTCAGCAAACATGGCAATAATGCACTGCATACAAAAGCGTAGAGCATCTTCACGACTTACGCCACGCTTGACCATCGAACGAAAAATTTCAGCGATTTTTTCGGCAGCTTTGCCCGTTACATCTTGCAGGTTTTTGCCAAAAACAGGCTTAGTGGCTCGTGGGAGAAGAAAACCAAAGGCATCTTTTCGCTCTACGAGGTTGGTGAGCTTTACAATTTCGGCTGGTTTATAGATGCTTATTTCGTAATCATAAATCCAAAATTCATCAAAATTGCAGAGAATTACATAGCGTGGGCGGTCGCCAGCGAGCATGAGCCAATAGGATTGTGCTTGTTGCAAGTGGATTTCGAGGTTTTCGCCACGTTTTTTCATTTCAATCAAAACCCGCTTTTTCCAGACCAAATCACCAAAAGAAGTGCTTCGATTTTTCTCGTTTTTTAGTCGAAACTCACATTCAGCACCAGCATCTTTTAGCCCTTCGGCATAGTCAAGAGCCATAAAAAAGTGGTCAAGAAAAATCTGAGCTTCACCTTTTTCATCGCCTTTGATATGTTTATGGCAATAATCAACGAAATTTTGGAGGTTTTGCATGAATTTGCTACTTTGTTAAAGGCGAAATATAGCAAAAAAGACTCATAAATATAAAAATCTGATACAAAGAGGAACAGGATTTTACAAAGGAATGGCTTTGTTAAACTCTCCGATAGTGGAAAAATGTTTTTGGCTACAGAGACTATTGAGCAGCTCTTCAATAAATAGGCTTATATTGATATAATTTCTGCATTTTGTTTTTCTTTCGTATCTTTCCATTCAAGAAAGTTTACATCTTTTTTTAACCCCTATAAAAACATATTTTCTATGAAAAAACTCCTCGTTTTTCTGTTATTTCCTTGCCTAACATTTGCTCAACAAATCGATAAAAAAGAATGGAAACAACTCTTTAATGGTAAAAATTTGAATGATTGGAAAGTAAAAATTAGGAATTATGACCTTAATAATAATTATGGTAATACATTTCGTGTGGAAGATGAAATGATGCAAGTTAGATACGATGCCAGTGCCTATCCTGCTTATAATGAGCGTTTTGGGCATATTTTCTATAAAGATAAATTCTCGTACTACAAGATTGCGGTAGAATATAGATTTGTGGGCGAACAAGCAATCGAAGGGCCAGGTTGGGCAACTCGCAATAGCGGAATTATGATTCATTGCCAAACTCCTGAAAGTATGGGTAAAGACCAAGATTTCCCGATTTCAATTGAGGTTCAACTACTGGGAGGCTTAGGAAAAGGCCCTCGTACTACCTGTAATGTATGTACGCCTGGTACAAATATCGTCTATGAAAATAAGCTTGATAAGCGTCATTGCATTAATTCTACGTCAAAAACATACGATGGTGACCAATGGGTAAGAGCTGAAGTAACGGTTTTGGGCGATTCGGCAGTGATTCATTATGTAAACGGTGAGAAAGTTTTAGAATATCAAAAACCTCAAATCGGTGGTGGAAATGTAAGCGGACATGACCCTGCGTTAATGGCAAATGTGAAACTTTTGCAGGAAGGCTATATTTCACTACAAAGCGAAAGCCATCCAGTTGATTTTCGTAAAGTTGAGTTGCTCAATCTTTGTGGTTGCACCGACTCAAAAGCAAGTAATTTTAAGCCTTATTTCATAAAATCAGACAATTCTACTTGCATTTACAAGAAAAAGAGGAAGAAATAAAGAAGACTTTATAGAATAGAGCCTATCTATTTTCATTGAAAATAGATAGGTTCTATTTTTTTATGAAATTTCATACTCCCTTTTTCTACATTTTATTTTTCTTTTGTATCTTGCACTCAACTTGTCTATACAAGTAAATAAATAATCTATCAATCTTTTATAAATACTTGATAATCAATGAGTAAGCCTCAAAATATTGCAATGCTCGGCACTGGTCTTATTGGCTGGTTTTATACAAAATCATTGCACGAACACCGCCGCCCCGACCGTGTGCAGGTTGTTTATTCGAGAAGCGAAGAGCGAGGAAAAGCTTTTGCCGAAGAATGGAATATCCCAAAATTTACGACCAATATGGAAGATGCCATCAAAGACCCAAACGTAAATACAGTTATTGTTGGTCTCCCAAACGATTTGCATTTTGAAGCCATCAAACTTTGTTGCAAACACAAGAAAAATGTACTTTGTACCAAACCTCTGGCTCGTACGGGTGCAGAAGCCAAGAAAATCTTAGATATGACCGAAAAGGCTGGAGTTTTCAATGGTTATCTCGAAGATTTGGCATATACACCTAAAACTTTACACGCTTTACAGTCTGTCAAAAATGGGGTTATTGGTCGTGTAACTTGGGCAAGGTCTCGTGAGGCTCATCCTGGCCCACATTCGAGTTGGTTTTGGGATTTGAAAAAAGCAGGTGGTGGAGCAATTGTAGATTTGGGTTGTCATTGCATCGAAATTGCCCGAAATTATATCGGAAAAGACATTCGTCCAGTTGAAGTGATGTGCTGGGCAGCAACGCAGGTAAAGCCCATCGAAGCAGAAGACAATGCCATTGCATTGGTAAAATATGCCAGTGGAGCAATGGCACAGTTTGAAGTAAGTTGGTCGTTTCGGGGAGGAATGGATTTGCGAGATGAGGTTTCAGGCACAGAAGGAGTTATTCGAACTGACCATTTTATGCATACTGGCTTTGAGATGTTTACTGCCGCTACAGAAGCTAATTATGTAGCAGAAAAGGCCGAAACGGCTTCGGGTTGGTTATTTCCTGTGGGTGATGAAGTAAATTCGCTTGGGTATTCACACATGTTTACCGATATGTTTGACAGCATCGACAAGGGCACAACGCCAATGGAAAGTTTTTATGATGGGTATATTGTCAATGCCGTGATTGATGCTTGCTATAAATCGGCAAAAACTAAAAAGTGGGAGCCTGTGCTTATCAAAGATTGGCGAGGAAGAAACGATGTTACTGAACCATCGCCATTCGTCGAATATGATGCTGACCATTGGTATATAAAAGACGAATTTATGCCTGATGGCAGGAAAAAAGTAATTCTGAAAGAAAAAGCAACGGGCAATATTATTCAGAAGATTGTGTAAAATATTAAGAAAACTAAGCTCTTCCATGTTTTTGGAAGAGCTTAGTTTTTTGCATAATTTATTTTTTCAATGAATTTATCCAAGTGGCAATTTTCAAGGCATCGGCTCTCGGAACTTGTGGCATTGGTGCCATTTCGGTAGCATATTCTGGCCAGTTTTTAGGCTGTGGTTTGTAAATAAGTTCTACAATTTTTGTATCCGAATAACCTCTTTTAGCCACATCTTTATAAGCTGGGCCAACCATGCGTTTTTCGGTTTGGTGACATGCCAAACAAGTGTGTTTTTGCAATAAAGGCTTTATTTCTTCAAATGTGGGAGCTTTTACAACCATTTTCTTGGCTTTTGCATCATCGGGTGTTGTTAGTTTAACTTCGGCTGTTGCCGTAGCATTTACTTTCAAATTTGCTGGACGAGGTATGAAGTTGCTCATTTTTTCACCACTCGGAATATTATTTAAAGTATAATAAGCCGTGTTGTGTAGTAGCATTTTATCATCAAGGTCTTTCACACCATCGGACTTTAATTCATGAATATAATGCTCACGCAAACCATCAACCAATAATCTTACTTTCATGCCATCGTCTGAAATTTTCAAACCTTTAACATTTAAGAATTTTTCATCGACAGTTGGGCTACCATAAACAGGTTGATATTTATAAATAAAACTACGAATTTGATAGTTTTTGAAATTAGCAGCAGTGGCTTTATTAATAGGCTTTGTAAATTCTATTTCAAAGCCATCGGGTGTAGCTTTTAGTGTTTTCATTTCAAAAGGCATTTTTCCTGTCCAAACTAAACGCTCTACACCCGAAGTTGTAGTGCCTGCCGAACCCCAACCACGATTGGTTTCACCAACAAACATTGAACCATCATTGCCAAAAACCATGCGAAGTGTTCCTGACTGAAAACCATCTTTAAAAGGAAAAGCAGCCCCTTGGTATTCGCCATTTATTTTCTCAATAAATACCCGTGTAAGGTTACTTTTTCCTTGGTCGCCTATGAAAAGCTGACCAACAAATGGCCCAAAAGCTCCATTGGTTTCGTCTTTGATAATCTCAGAAGTTGAAATTCCTAAAATTCCGTGAGGCAACCAAACGGCTGGTAATTTTAGCTCAGGAATATCTTTTTTCATTTCAAAGAGGTATTTTCCACGCTCACTTTCAATGTTTTCTGGTTTGATATAAAAACCATTGGCATCTTTGGTTTTACGAGGGTCGATTTTAGCGTATAATTGTTCGGTAGTGAGTTTTACTGGTGAATTTGGCTCACCTGTCCAACGCAAACCTGCAGGATGCCCCATAAAGTCACCTTTGTTTACTTGGGCAATAAAACCCGAACCCATCCAATCGCCTTGGTTATCGCCATACCAAAATTCGCCATCAATTGCACCAATTCCACATGGCGAACGCATTCCTGTTGCGTAAGGCTCTAATTTTCCATCTTCCGAAATTTTCATTGCCCAACCTCTCCCTGGTCTGCGACTTTCGCCTCTCCACCATTCTTCGTCGCCAAAAGCTACATTTCCTGTGATAATCATTGATCCATCAGGCATTACTTTGGGGCCATAAGTATATTCGTGGTAATGTCCTGAAATGGGTAAATTGTAAACCGTTTCATAAACATCTGCTTTTCCATCGCCATTTTTATCAATTAGTTTGGTCAATTCGCCACGTTGCGTACAGTAAAAAGCTCCGTTTTTATAGACAAGACCTAAGATTTCGTGCAGGCCAGTTGCAAATTTTCGGAAATAAGGAGCCGAACCACCATTCATGTAAGCATTGTTTATAATCCAAACATCGCCTCGACGAGTTCCTATAGCCACATCTCCATTAGGCATGGTAGTGATACCACCAACTTCCAAAAGCATACTTTCGGGAACTGGCAATGTAAGTATGCGGTAATAATCATTTTCGGCAGTGTTTTGGGCGAACACGCTCGAAAATGTCATTAAAGAAAGAAATATTTTTATGATATTTTTCATTGATTTTTAAGTTTTTATTAATTTGGTTTTAGAACTTAGGTTTTATGAATTAGTCAAGATATTACCTAACTTACTCCTACCGTAAAACCTACCAAATAATCGAATAAGTAATTTTTTCACCCAGCGGGGTGCCGCCCATTGGTACAACTAATTCTTTCATACCATTTGATTCTCGGATACTTGGCATGCCATCTACGACCTTTAGATAATAAGCATTTTCACCAATAATATATAAGCCTTCGGGTGTTTTAGTTATGTTTTTGGCAGTTGCCAATCTCGCATAAAGATTTGCTGCTGAACCTTTTATAGCAATTTCACGCTTGAACATCTTTCCATCTTCACTCGGCGTAATTTTGTCCGAAATATTTGCACCTCCGAAATCATATTTGAATGTGGGTTGACCATTTTCGTCTAATTCATACCCTCTTGTACGGTATGAAGCATCAATATTTCCCCACGCTTTTGCTGGTGAATCAAGCACATTCAATAATGGGGCATCGCTTAGAGAAGTTCTGCTCCCCATCGGTTTTGAGCTTCCGTCTCCACGGTCGTTCCACATTGGGGTTGTATTCAAGAAACCACCTTTCCAAATTTGGAATAAAGCACCGTTGTCTAAATCGTAAGTAAAATGAATATTTTCTTTGTTTCCTACCGAAACAGCATGCACTACTCGCTTACCTTTACCATCATCTTTAATGTCCATGAATGAACGTAATATAACAGGCTCAGTAGCTGTATTCAACAAAATTGGCGAAGTTGGATTGGCAACGAGTGCCGAATTTGGATAATGAAGTGGGTGCTTACGAATAGTTTCGGACTCGGCATAAAGCCCCAAAGATGGTTGTAACCAACCGTCAGTTTTCCAATAATACATTTCAAAATCGACTTCACCTGCAGGAAGTTCGATAGTCATTTGACGACCTTCACCCGAATTTAGCCAACTGTTTTTAAAGGCTTCTTGTCTATTTATTTTTATTTGCGTATTTCCACCATGAATTGTCGTGAAAGTATATTTTCCTGCTTCTGGCACTTTAATTTTGCCTACATATTTTACAGCAAATTCATTTTCGGCGTTACTTACTGCCCAATTTAATAGATTTGCATTACCGCTGTTTGTAGGTTTTATTTTTTCTATATCATCAATCGTGCGGAAGTTTCCTTTATAAACACCAAATTTCAAATCGCTAAAAGAAAGTGTTTTTTGGTTATAGCTTTTGTATTTGATATTGCGAAAAGCTATATTTCCGTGGTCACCTTGAAACCGTAATGGCCCCTGTGCTACTTCGTTATCTACTAAAGCTCCACGTGTTTGACCTGTTAGTTCAACATTTTCGTGAATCAAAACATCATTTAATATAATCGAAAGGATTTTTGCATTGCTAATTTTTTTTCCAGCAGCATCAAAGCGTGGTGCTTGAAACGAAATTTTGATATTTTGCCACAAACCCGGAGCTTTGGCTACATTTATTCGTGGAGCAGTTCCTTGATAACCTTTCGAACCTTCGGGTTTTGATTCGTCCCAACGTTCGTAGATTCCTCCACAGTCATTATATTTAGCTGTTTTTTTGCCCCAACTATCAAACAACTGAATTTCATAACGCCCTTGAAGATAAACTCCTGAATTTGAACCTTTTGCCATCATAAAGTCAAGTTCGATGTCTAAATCGCCATGTTCCATGATAGTTAGCAAATCTTTATCAATGCCGTATTTGCCAATTTCGTGTTTACATACTAAAATGCCCGTGCCTGCTTCGGTCGTTGTCACATTCATTTGGTCGATGCTGGATGAAACGCCTCCAACAATGCTCCAATTTTCTTTGATAGGTCTAAAAGCCGACATGTCAGTGAGCGGAAGGGTTTGTTGGGCATAAGCAGTTCCTGCCCATAAGCCACAAAAAGTGAGAATTTTAAAGAAGTTTTTCGTCATTGCTATAAATTAGGTTTGAAAAACAAAGATAAGGTCAAAAAATAGATTTGAAGTAGAGATTTTAAAATAATTTAATATTACAAGAAAAGCATATATTATGAGTATAACTTTTCATTTTGTTGTAAACTTGCAGTTTAAAACACCTTTCATGAGATCTAACCGCATTATTCTGATTTTAATATTTTTTTGTATTGGCTATGTGCTTTATTATAAAGATAAAGCTGGGCCAATTGAGAGCTTTTGGAAAACCGTAACAAGTGTTTTTAAGTCAAAAGAGTCAGATGTAGAAAAGAAAAACCCTTATAAAGCACCCGAACCTGACAATGAAGCAAGTGCTACTAAAGATGATGAAAAAAATGACGACGTAGCAACCGCTACTAATAAAAAACAAACTGATAAGCAGGAATCTACAAAGGATGAGCCTTCAATATTTGATAGAATAAAAGACAAGGTTTTTAACCAAGATTCGCAAGGTGAAACCCCTACCGATAATGAAATTCCTGCTTTTGCTTTGCCAGCTATTCATAAAGGAGATGAAATTATAAAGCACAAAAACTATACACTTCGTTACGAAGAAGAATATGAAGTACCTGCTTGGGTAGCTTATAAACTTCGTGGAGAGTATACAAAAGGTATTGCCAACAGAAGTGGCAATCAATTTATACCTGACCGAAAAGTAAAAGATAATTCTGCCCTGACAGGTGATTATAGCAATACGGGTTATGACCGAGGACACATGCTGCCAGCAGGAGATTTTAAATGTTGTCAGGAATTGATGAATGAAACTTTTTTTATGAGTAATATTTGCCCACAAGTGCCAGATTTTAACCGTGGTATTTGGGAAAACATTGAAGCCAGGGTTCGTGGTTGGGCTGTGAGAGATGAAGAATTATTTATTGTAACAGGCCCTATTTTGCGAAAAGGTTTACCAACAATTGGGCGATACAACAATGTAGCAGTGCCTGAGTTTTTTTATAAGATTGTATTATTTTATCAGCCAAAAACGGGTAAAACCCCTCGTGCAATTGCATTTTTATTGCCAAATGAAGCTCTTTTTGGGAAAAAGATGAATAATTATGTACTTTCTATTGATGAAGTAGAAAAAGCAACAGGCTTAGATTTTTTTGCTAAGCTGCCCGACGACCTCGAAACAAAGTTAGAAGCCAAAAGCGAATGGGATGCTTGGACGAAAATTCAATAAGTGCTGAATTTTATTGAAATTAATTATTAACTTTTGTTTATCATTTATTAAATTAAATCATTCGTTTTAGTTTAAAATAGGCAAATTTCAATTCGCCTTTTCTTCTAAAAAAGAACTCTACCTCCTTGCCTTCTTTTTTAGATAAAACTTTGTATATTTCGCTGATAGTCAGCTCTTTAACATTCTGATTGTTGATAAAAACCAACTCGTCACCTTCTTGCAAACCAGCTTCGTCGGCAGGCGATTCTGCAATTACTTTATTAATAATATATTGATTAAACTCATCTCCTTTTGCTCGCACATCCAAACCACTCATGTCATGCTCAAAAGACTCTTTCATACGATTTTTTAAAGGTTTCAAAATCATATAACCATCGTGGTAATTGAGTGTCACTACAAATCTTCTAAGCAACTCACAGCCAATACTTCCCTGTCTTTTTTCAACATCAGATGTAAATTTCATGCTGAATGAAAGACTATCAGGAAACGAAGCTAATATATTTTTCATCTCGATAGTGCCCATTCTAATCTTATCTACTCTTCCGATATTTCCATTTATTTCGCCATTTAGTCCTCGTCCAAGATTTGCTCGCATAACTCTATCTGGTAAATGAATTGGTTGATTAACACCAGCGTTGAGCAATAAAGCATGTCCTGCACCTGTATCAATTACTAATCTCATTGGTATAACTTTTTCTTTACTCACCATCGCAATTGCATCAGTATAAGGTTTCGATTGCGTCAGAACGATAGGATATTGTGTACCCATTGATTTTTTGTATTTGAATTTCATAGGGTCTGTTAAAGTGAGCATTTTATTTTCAAAATCAATCGTTACAACAAAATTGCTGAAAATATCATGTCCAAAAATACCATGAATAGGCACACCCAAAAACTCTGAAAGTTTCAGTACATCTTCGTCCAAAACAACCAAGTTTTGTTTATTGGCTACTATATCACCGATTTTAATAGAATGCCCAATCGATACATTTGCCATGAGGGCCTCACCTTCGCCCGCACCTGAAATTTTTACTCGTCGAACGTAATTTACACCCAATGTCAAGGCTCTTTTTGAGTCAGTAATAATAGTAGAACCAACGCCCGTGTCTAATATAAAACGAAGGGTATCGGAGTCGTCGAGAGTTGCTTTTACAACAATAAGATTGGCGTGGAGGTCGAATGAGAATTTAGCAGACCTTTGGTTTTTGCCTTTGAAGTGATAACCATAGCGGTCATCTTTTTTTCTGTCTTTTTGGGCAAAAGCCAATTGGCTGATTACCAATAAGATAGCTATTAAATGGAGTTGAGTAAACTTTTCCATAGCTATATTTTATGTAACACAAATAATATACTATAATTCCTATGAAAAATATTACTTTTCCATTATTAATAACACAAATTTATATAAAATAGTTTGCTTGTTTTATACTTATTTTGATTTATTTTTCATGAAAAAAGGTCTTCAAAAACTTAATTTTGAAAACCTTTTTTGGAGCATTCAGTCTATTGACTATTATAGATGTGTAATTTGGTAAAATAAAAGCATACTTTTGTGATTCATTTTTAAATTTTTTAATCAATGACAATTCTGCTTACAGGAGCAACTGGGGGCTTGGGTTATCGAACTTTGGAGCAACTCATTACAAATGTTCAAATAAAAAGAATTGTTGCAACTGGAAGAATTATTAAACCAACGCATTTTGTGGAACATAGCAAAGTAAGCTATGAACTTGGCGATTTGGAAGATGATAACTTTGTATCAAAATTGGTCGAACAAGTTGATTGTATTGTTCATGCGGCGGCACTTTCTTCGCCCTGGGGAAAGTATTCGGAGTTTGAAAAGGCCAATTTGTTTAGCATAAGAAACCTCATAAACTCCGCTAAAAAACAAAATATCAAGCGTTTTGTGTATGTTTCAACACCAAGTTTATATTTTAATGGAAATGATAGATTTGATGTAAGAGAATCTGACGAACTGCCAAAAAAGTTTGTAAATGCTTATTCAAAAACAAAATACGAAGCTGAAATTGAATTAGAAAAATCAGGAATTTCGTATATTATTTTACGGCCACGGGCATTGATTGGAAGAGGCGACACGATTATTATGCCTCGAATAATTAGGGCTTTTCAAGAAGGAAAATTAAAAATAATCGGCGATGGTAATAATGTAGTAGATTTGACTTCATTGGCCAATGTTGCAGATTCCATCGAATTGTCGTTATTTGTTGGTACTGAAGGAATAAATCAAACATATAACATCACAAATGGTAAGCCTGTTAAACTTTGGGCGACGATTGGTAAAGTCCTTTCGCTTTTGGGACATGAGATGAACAAACAAAAAATAGCCTATCCTATAGTAAAAATGGTTTCCCAACTAATGGAATTAAAAGCGAAGTTGACAAATGAGCGAGAACCCGCTTTAACAACTTACGGAGTGGGGATATTAGCAAAATCTATGACGATGGATATTTCAAAAGCAAAAACCCTTTTAGGTTATACCCCCAAAGTATCAACAGATGGAGCGATTATAGAATTTGTAAACTGGTATAAGCGTGTTAATAGTCGATAGAGCACGGTAAAAAATTTATATCACTGATGAAGGAAGTTAAATTATATCTTGGTTATGCTGGTTTTTGCAAAGCAAAAGAGAGTCATACGATAAAAGGTGGAGCAAATAAAGAAATAAAATTTCAAGCTTTATTCGGACTTATCCAGCATCCACAACAGGGTTGGATATTATATGATACGGGTTATACGACAAGGTTTTATGAATTCACAAAAAATTATCCTAATAAAATTTACGCCAATCTTACCAAGGTATTTGTTACTAAAGAAGATGAAATAAAAGCTCAATTGAAGCATTTTAATTTAGAACCATCAGCAATAAAGCATATCATTATTACACATTTTCACGCTGACCATGTAGGTGGTTTAAAAGACTTTGATGAGGCGACATTTTATTGTTCAAAAGCAGCCTATAAACAATTGAAAGAAATAAGTTCGTTTTGGGGCTTTAGCAAAGCGATTTTGAAAGACCTTATTCCCGAAAACTTTGAAGAAAGACTGAAAATAATAGAAGCGTTTTCAACATCTGTGAATGATGAAATTTTTGGCAAAAAACATGATTTATTTGGTGATGATTCTTTAAATATTTATGATTTACCTGGACACGCCGCTGGACAAATTGGCGTAGAACTAAAAACTGCGAAGCAAAAGTATTTTCTGATTGCAGATGCTTGTTGGAACAAAAAATCCTACATTGATTTGCTACTTCCACCATCAATTGTGCGATTATTTTTTGATTCTTGGCAAAATTTCAAAGATAGCCTTCGGAAAGTAAACAAATTTTACAAAAAGTTTCCTGAAGTTATTATTGTTCCAACGCATTGTTCAGCAACAACTTCCACCTTGATTTCAAATAATTACGACATCAATGCTCTTTAAATTATCCATTTTATATTATTTAATAGAAATAAAACTATCGAAGTGGCTATATATCCACAACATTCGTTTTAGGAGAAATGAGATAATCAAAAAAATGATTCGGCATTGTTCCCACTCTTTATTTTATAAACCTTTTGCACAAAACAAACGTAATTTCGAGAGCTTTCCAGTCATTAATAAGTCTATTTTTATGGCTAATTTTGATGCAATCAATACTGTAAATATCAAACTTGAAGAGGCTTTTGAAGTTGCCATAAAATCGGAAGAAAGTCGAAATTTTTCGCCAACAATTTCAGGTATAACCATTGGTTTATCTTCAGGTACGAGTGGAAATCGAGGTGTGTTTTTGGCAAGCGAAAAAGAAAGAGCTTATTGGGTGGCTTTGATTTTAGATAGAGTGCTTGGATTTTCATTAAAAAAAAGAAGCATTGCTTTCTTTCTAAGAGCCAACAGCAATCTTTATGATTCGGTAAAATCGAAATTACTTTTGTTTCATTTTTTTGATTTGCTCAATCCTTTAAATGAACATATCAAACGCTTAAATGCCTTAAAACCAAACATTTTAGTAGCTCAACCGAGTATGTTGATAGAGTTGGCAAATGCGATTGAAGCAAACAAATTAGACATAAAACCAACGAAAGTAATTTCGGTAGCAGAAGTTTTAACGCATGAAGATAATCAGTATTTAGCAAGAATTTTTAAACAAACGATTCACCAAGTTTATCAATGTACCGAAGGTTTTTTGGCAAGTTCTTGTGAAAATGGCACACTTCATTTTAATGAAGATTTTCTGATAATTGAAAAAAAATACATTGATAATGAACAAAAGAGATTTCATCCAATTATTACTGACTTGAGGCGACAATCTCAACCGATGATTAGGTATGAACTAAATGACATTATTCAGGAAAAAAAAATTTGCTCGTGTGGTAGTAAGTTTTTGGCCATTGAAGCCATTGAAGGACGCTCGGATGATATTTTAGTATTTAACAATGCTGAAAATGAGGAAATTAAGATTTTTCCTGATTTTTTTAGACGTGCAATTATATTAGCGGATAGTGAAATAAGTGACTATGCTTTAATTCAAACTGAACCAAAACATTTGCTTCTTTATATCAAAAGTCAGCATGAAAACTCCTACAAATTAGCCTACGATGCCATACAAAATTTGCTCAAACAAAACGATGTTTTAAACGTAGAAATAACTCAATCAAATCACAATCATACTATTAAAGGTAATAAACTTAGAAGAATAAAGAATGATGTCAGGAAAGTCAATTAAAATAGTAGGTTTTGGGAAATACCTTCCACAAGAAGTATTATCTGCCGATTTAGAACTTAAATATGGTCTTCCTTTAGGTTGGTCTGAGAAATATTCTGGTGTTAAGTCGCGTCATCATATCACATTTGAGTCGATAGGTTATATGGGGGCTCAAGCTATTGAAAAAGCTTTAGAGAAATGCCAAATGAAGTTAGAAAACATTGATTTGCTCATTTCGGCGAGTGCTGGTTTTGATTATCCATTGCCAAGTCAATCAAGTATCATTAAGAGCGAACTCAAAGATGGTATGTCGGTGAATATTCCTGCTTTAGATGTAGATTCAAGTTGTTTAAGTTTTGTGAGTGCTTTTGAAATCGCTTCAAGTTTGCTTGATGGGAAAAAGTACAAGAATATTGTCATTGTTAGTAGCGAAATTGCCTCAACTGGACTAAATCCAAGCAATTGGGAAACCTTAACGCTTTTTGGAGATGGAGCGGTAGCAGCAATTTTACAATTCGACCCTGATTCAGATTCGGCTTATATCAAAGGTAATATGCGAACATATTCAGAGGGTGTTTATGATTCTACTTTTAAAGGGGGAGGCATGAAATTGTTTTTTAAAGACAATCCTTATGACCCCGAGCTGCATTCATTTGCCATGAATGGTCGAAAACTCTTGCGTTTGGCTAAAAATAAATTACCCGAATTTATTGACGATTTCTTCAAAGATTTACCTATTTCAATGGAAGAAGCAGATACCATTATACCGCACCAAGCCTCCAAATTGGGCGTTTCGATTCTGTCAAGTTTATATCGTTTGAAAGAAAACCAAGTGCAGAGTAATCTTTCAACTTATGGCAATTGTATTGCTGCATCTATTCCGCTTATTTTTCATGATGCAGTTGAGTCGGGAGCTATCAAAAGAGGAGATATTTGTTTCATCATTGGTACGGCGGCAGGCTTTTCGATTGGAGGGCTTTTATTGAAATTCTAATTCTTTTCGAAATAAATTTCATTGCCGTCAGCTAAAGCAGACTGGAATGAAACCACAAAAATTGTTTTTTTGAACCTAAACCTATTTCTACAAAATATACAAAAGAATGTTTGATAAAATCGGTGGATTAATAAAATATTGGCATGTAATAGCTTTGTCAGACGAGCTAAAAAAAGGCAAATCATTCAAACGAAACCTTTACCAAATTCCATTATTGCTATGGCGTGATGAGGATTTGAAGGTGCATGCTTTATTGGATATTTGTGTACATCGAAAAGCACCCTTAGAAGTGTGTGATTTCAAGAAAAATCATGTTTTATGTCAATATCATGGCTGGAAATATAATGGAGAAGGAAGCCTAATTGATATTCCAAGTTCACAACATTTGGTTCAAAAAATGAAATGTAAGGTTGATTCATATTCAATAATCGAACAAAATGGTTTCATTTGGATATATTTAGCTACTGAAAATGAAAAAAACAACCTTCCCGAACCATTGACAGAAGTTGCTGGTAAAGACTGGAAACATTACCAAACTTCGATGATTTTCGAGACAAATGAAGAACTTTTGGTCGAAAATTTTATGGATGCCACGCATACGCCAATGGTGCATAACAAACTGATTAGAGACAATGATAAAAAAGTAAAGCACACAATCACGATTTTGCAAACCCATGAAACCGTCCATGTTTCTTATGCCGAAACCAAAGAAAAAATTGGTTTAGGGCTTGATTGGATATTGGGAAAAAATCTTACGATTTCGCATACAGATGAATTTTTATTGCCAAACTTGGTGAGAGTAAACTATTATATCAATAAAATTCATCGTTTTCAGGCATTTATTGCTTGTACGCCCTTAAAAGATGGGAAAACTATTGCTTTTGTAAGACTTTCGTTTCAATTCAAATGGTTCAATTATTTGATAAAAATGGTCATTCCTTTTTTAGCCAAAAAAGTATTGAAACAAGATTTTATTATTACGCAAAAGCAATTTGTCAATCAACAAATATTTAAGGCAAAATCTGATAATAACATTGATTATGATGCCATGCACAATAAAGTAAAAAAAATAAGAAATAATAAAATTAATAATGTGGCATCACGTGAAGAATCAACTACTCAAAAAATTGGTTTGACTTTGTGATTCGTCCACAGTTTTCAGGGGTGTAGGACAAGTTTTCAGTCAACAAACCACAGATTTCATTTTTTTACAGGTTTTAAATCATAAATTAAAAAACTACTTTTGACAAACTCATTTTTTGAAAAAATAAATTATTCTGCTTGTAACGAAGACAGTGAATCAGAAAGAAAAGCCTTGCGTTTGACTAAGGAAGATACCATTCTTTGCATTACAGGCAGTGGTGCAAGGCCACTTGATTTACTCATTGATAGTCCAAAAAAAATAATTAGCATTGATTTTAATGCTACACAAAATTATCTTTTAGCCTTAAAAATTGCCGCCTACAAATCTTTAAATTATTCAGAATTCAAATCTTTTATTGGTTTAGATACAAAATTTTCACGACAAGAAATATATAAGAAAGTAGCAAACTTGCTTTCTTTAGAGGTCAAAACATATTGGGATAAGCACTTTAATCTGATTGAAAATGGACTTCTCTATTGCGGAACTTGGGAGTTAATTCTAAGAACAATGGTAAAATGGGCGTTTTTCAGAAGAAAAGAAATTAAAAATTTGATGGAATCTCGTACAGTAGAAATTCAGCAAGTTTATTGGACAAAATATTGGAATAATTCTTTGTGGAGATTCTTTTTAAAAACCATTTCTAATCGATTTTTATGGACGAAAATTATTAGAGAACCTGGGGCTTTGCTGATTCCAAAAGAATTTGATGTATATGATTATATGAGTTCCCGTATGAACTATTTGGCAAATAACCATTTATTAAGAACTAATCATTTTGCCAACCTTTTATTTTATGGCGAATACAAACCTGATTGTCTCTTACCAATTCATCTCCGAGAAGAGAATTTTGAAATCATTAAAAATCAAGTTGATAAAATCGAAATCGTAACAGATTCGTTGTTGAATGTGCTTGATAATAAAAAACTTGTGGGTTCAGTAAGTGCTTATTCACTATCAGATTTTTCATCCTATGCTAATGCTGAAATGTACAATGAAATTTGGTATAAAATTGTGAAGAATGCAACGCATGAAACAAAGTTTTGCGAGCGTTTCTTCTTGGTAAAAAGAGAGCCTGAAAAACTTAACAAGTTGATTGAAAGAGATTATGTATTAGAAAAGCAACTATGTGACGAAGACCTTTCTGCCATTTATACTTTTTGTGTGGGGAGAATAAAATAACTTTCTAAAGTCAATTTATATACAAAAGCCTTCAAAAACTTAATTTTGAAGGCTTTTTTGTGTCCTCGAAGGGAGTCGAACCCATATCGTCAGAACCGGAATCTAACATTCTATCCATTGAAATACGAGGACATTGTTCGACAAAGTTACAAAAATTTTCTTCACTGTTTTAAACCTTTTCTATTCTTCTACATCAAAGAAACATAAAACGCTGAAAACTATTAAACTTAAAAACAAATTACAGCTATGAAAACTACCATTAAATTACTCGGATTTGCTCTTGCCTTAACAGCCTTATCAACACTTAACACCAACGCACAATATCGCCGTGACCGTGCCGAAGACCGTCGTGATCGCAAAGAAGATGTGCGTGACAAAAAAGAAGACCATAAAGACAAAGCTGAAGACCGTCGTGACCGTGCTGAAGATGTTCGTGACCGAAAAGAGGATATCAGAGATGCCCGACATAATGGTGGACGAAAAGACCGTCTGGAAGATATTCGAGATGCAAGAGAGGATGTTAGAGATGCAAAAGAAGATGTTAAGGACAGAAAAGAAGACCGTAAAGACAAAGCTGAAGATGTGCGTGATCGTAAAGAAGACCGCCGAGACCGCCGCAGAGGTACGTGGTAAAATGATTTGTTTTAAGGGTTTGAAAACGCAAAAAAGACGAGATTTTCTCGTCTTTTTCTTTATAGTTTTGATAATCTTCCATTGCAATAAGTCTATTTTATGCCATAAAAATCTCTTTCAATTCTAATGCTTCTTCGGGTTTCATTCTTCCTGCCAACACAAGTCTTAATTGACGGCGGCGTAACGCTCCTGCATAAAGTTCTTTTTCCACATCGGTTTCAGGTTCAACGGGTGGTACTTCAATTGGTCTGCCAGTTTGGTCAACGGCTACGAAAGTCAAAAATGCTTTGTTTGTATGTATTTTTGTACCAGCAGGAATATTTTCTGCCCATACCTCAACTACTACTTCTAACGACGAATTAAAGGCACGAGTAACTTTTGATTGCAGCGTAACGACACTACCTAAAGGAATAGCTTCTTTGAACGAAACATTATCGACCGAGGCTGTTACTACGATTCTGTTACAGTGCTTTTGAGCTGCAATTGCTCCTGCAATGTCTAATAATCTCATCAAGTTTCCTCCCATCAAATTTCCGAGTGTATTCGTATCATTCGGGAAAATCATTTCGGTCATTACAGTGAACGATTCTTGGGCTTTCTTTGGTTTTTGCATATTATATGTTGATGGTCGATAATTATTTTATTTTTTTTAAGCTTTCCAGACAAATAAATAACTCGTTTCCTGCACGGGGTGGAATGGAATTAAAGCACTCTTCAAAAATTTTCAATGTGAAATATGGTTCAAAATAAGATATATATTCAGCTCTTGAACCTCCAAAAGGTGGGCCACCTTCAAAATTACAATCGAATAATAATCCGACTAATTTACCTTTGGGGTTTAATAATTCAGACATTTTTTCGGCATAAATTTTTCGTAAATTAGGGTCAATTGCACAAAAAAACGTTTGTTCAATTACCAAATCATAGCTTCCCGAATGTTCAAAAAAATCTTGATGAATAACTCGAATACTGCCTTTTTCTATGTGAAATCTTAACTTTTCCTGTAAAATATTGACCAATATTCCCGAAATATCAATCAAAGTAATATTTGTAAAACCTTGTTGCAATAAATATTCGGCTTCGTGGGCATTGCCACAACCTGGTATCAAAATCGTGCTATTTTTATTGGTCAGTTGGTCAAAATATTCCTTTAGAGCAGGGGCTGCTTGACCAATATCCCAACGAGTTTGTTGATTTTCGTAACGCTGACTCCAATATTGGTCGTTGAGCATGAGTTTTGATTTTTTCTACAAAACAACTAAATCTTTTGAAGAAAACTATCAGATTAAGCGGGGATAATTAAAAAGAACGCTTGAAGGTTGGTAAAAAATGATAGAAATTTCTTCATAAATCCATTACAAACTGTATTTGGAATATAACTAAGAAAATCGTAATTTTGCACCCTTGTTAGAAATTTCCTATAAAATAGGCTTTCTTCAAATATTTTAGAAAACACTTTTTACAAATAAAAAAATGAATATCACAGCAGCAGATGTAAATAAACTCCGTCAAATGACAGGAGCTGGAATGATGGACTGTAAAAAAGCCTTGACAGAAGCTGAAGGCGATTTTGATAAAGCAGTTGAAGTTCTCCGTAAATCAGGCCAAAAAGTTGCAGCAAAACGTGCTGATAACGAAACTAAAGAAGGTTTAGTTTTAATAAACGTAAGCGATAACGGTAAAACTGCAAAAATTTTAGCTCTTGCTTGCGAAACTGAGCCAGTTTCTAAAGTAGAGGTATTTCGTACATTAGCAGAAGCTGTTTTGCAAGCAGGCGTAAAGCACGACGCTAAAGACAAAGAAACTTTGTTGGCTTTAACAATGGAAGATGGTCGCACGGTAGAAGAAAATATTCTTGACTTGGTTGGTAAAATCGGTGAAAAAATCGTTATTACCGAATATAACCACGTAGAAGCTGAGCAAGTTGTTGGATACAACCACTCAACAGGTAAATTGGGAGTTTTGGTTGCTTTCGATAGCACTGAAGGCAATGATGTAAGCGAAGTTGGTAAAGACATTGCAATGCAAATCGCCGCCATGAAACCAGTTGGTCTTGATAAAGACGATGTAGATCCAGCAATCGTTCAAAAAGAAATCGAAATCGGAATGGAAGTAGCTCGTCAAGAAGGAAAACCAGAAGCGATGTTGGAGAAAATTGCAATGGGTAAATTAGGTAAATTCTACAAAGAATCTACTTTGTTGAACCAAGAATTTGTAAAAGATAACTCTCTGACAATTGCTCAATTATTAGAGAAAACTCAAAAAGGTTTGAAAGTTAGTGCTTTCAAAAGAGTTCAAATCTAATAGTTTTGGACGACCAGACGATAGGTATAAAAAAGTCTCATTTTCACTCGAAAATGAGACTTTTTGTTTGAAATCTGAAGGCTTTTACTAAACTCTCTTCACCCTTGTATTTAGAGCGAAACTAACTCCTGCCGAAAAGCCAACTGTCTGATTTCGCACGGGCAATTGAAATATCGGAACGTCTAAAACCCTCGAAATACCATGTTGGTAACGTCCTTCCATAAAAAACTTGCCATTATTGAACGGTATTTCGTAGCCCAAAGCAACCACTCCACTAAACTCAGCCCTATGAAATAAGCCAGTACCAAGCGAAGTGCGAATCGGAAAAATATTTAAAATACTAATAACAGCTCTCGAACCAAATAAATAACCAACCGAAGGTCCTACCATAATATAAGCATGAACCGCATCGGGGTCGCCCAATTTTATTTTTGCTAAAATCGGCAATTCGAGATGGTTGTTTTTCAAAGAAACTTTGCCTCCAAGTGGAATATTTATTCCTAAAGCATTATCTCCACCAACATCAAAAGATTCTTGAATCGTAAAACCTTTTTGTGTAAAAGCCAATTCGGGTTGAATCGAAAATCGGTCAGAAAGGTTGATTTCTGCAAAAATAGCTCCTGTTGGTGCTGGTAAAAGTTTAAAATCGGGCGTGTATTTTTCAAGTAAAGCAAACTTGGTCATGGTCGAGCCAGTTACTCCACCACGAACACCGACGAAAATTTGGGCAAAAGTTAGGTTTGTAATAAACACTAATGCAAGGGTTTTGAACATTGTTCTCATTTTAGTAAACAGTTTTAGTTAAATTTGTAAAAAAATGAGTAATAATCTCGAATAGGCGATTGTTTATATTTGATAGTCTGGTTTCCTAACCAGTCACGTCGTAAACGAGTTAAGAAATTCGCTGTTACTTTCTTTCAAGATGATATTTAGACGCAGTGCGTTGCACTTTTACTGTTAATGAAAAGTTAATGAATTTACCCGAAAATTTTGTTTCCCAAATGCAGCACATTTTAGGTGCTGAATATTCTGCTTTTGTCGATAATCTTCAAAAAGAAGCACCTACCACAATCAGATTAAATTCCAAAAAAAACCTTCCTGATTCTTCAATATTTCCTGAAAAATTAGCACCCGTTTTATGGAACGATGACGGATTTTATTTGCCTCAACGTCCAAGTTTTACCCTTGACCCTTCGTTTCATGCAGGAGCATATTATGTGCAGGAAGCCTCTTCGATGTTTGTGGCAGAAGCCATCAAGCAAACGGTTGATTTGACTAAACCATTGAAAATTATGGATTTATGTGCTGCTCCTGGTGGCAAAAGTACGCTTTTGGCATCCTTGCTTAATAACAAAAGCTTGTTGGTTGCCAATGAAGTAATCAAAAGTAGGGTAGGGGCTTTGAAAGAAAATTTAGAAAAATGGGGCTATCCAAACTATTTGGTGAGCAACCACGACCCCGAAGAAATGATTGATTTGGAAGGTTTTTTTGATGTGGTTCTGACCGATGCCCCATGTTCGGGTGAAGGTCTTTTCAGAAAAGACCCAAAAGCAAGCAAAGAATGGTCAGAAAATAGTGTACAGCTTTGTTCGGCCCGACAAAAACGGATTTTGCAAGCAGCCACAATGCTTGTTGCTCCGAATGGTTATTTGTGCTATTCGACCTGTACTTATAATGAAAAAGAAAACGAACAAAATGCTCGATGGCTTATACAAACGACTGATTTTGAGGAAGTTAAGTTAAATATTCCAGCCGAATGGGGTATTGTAGAGAAGGAGTTTGGTTATCAATTTTTTCCGCACAAAGTACAAGGTGAGGGCTTTTATTTAGCAATTTTTAGGAAAACAAGAGGCGATAAACAAGAAGCACGAGGAAAAGTTAAATTTAACCGTGTTTCGCAAAAAAAGGTTGAAATACTGAAAAAATGGTTAAAAGAACCTGCCGATTTTGAGTTTTTTGAAAAACCCGAAGGCCCGATAATAGCAATTCCGGCAAATTTAACTAACGAATATGCTACAATTTTTAGAGTTTTGCAAAAACGCTCATCAGGACTCGAAATTGGTCAATTCAAAGGCGATGATTTTATTCCAAGCCATGATTTAGCATTAAGTACCGCTATCTCGACAAATTTACCCGCCATTGAATTATCAAAAGAAGATGCCTTGAAGTTTTTGAAACGAGAAAACATTGTGGTTGAAAATATGCCAAACGGCTGGTTATTGGCACGTTATAAAGGGTTGAATTTAGGTTTTATGAAAGTAATCGGCGACAGAATTAATAATTATTTGCCTAAAGAATGGCGAATCAGAATGGATATTCCCGGAATGGATATTCCAAAGTAAAGTTTAAAGAATAACATACAACAAAAAACATTTTTGATGGAAAAAACATCAACACAATTGAAAGTTTTTGGTCTAATCGGTTTCCCGCTTGGACATTCGTTTTCAAAGAAATATTTTACTGAAAAATTTGAGAAATTAGGCATTCTCAAAGAAAATATTTACGAACTTTTCGAGTTGTCGGATATTCAGCAGTTTCCTGAATTAATCAAAAATCAACCAAATCTTGGTGGGCTAAATGTAACAATACCGCATAAACAAGCGATTATGCCGTTTTTGGATGGTTTGGATATTTCGGCAGAAAAAGTTGGAGCAGTCAATGTTATAAAAATATCGCCCGATGGCAAGCTAATTGGCTATAACTCAGACTATTACGGTTTCAAAACTTCGTTGGAAAATTATCTTAAAAACGTTAATTTTAGCAATATAAAAGCACTCGTTTTGGGCAACGGCGGAGCAGGGAAAGCGGTAGTAGCAGCCTTGATAGATTTAGGGATTGATTATAAAACTGTTTCCCGAACAAAGTCAGACGAAAATATAAGTTATCATGAAATTACATCGTTAATAGCTGACTATCAGTTGGTTATCAATTGCTCTCCTATTGGAACTTATCCCAAATCAGATCGATGCCCCGACATTCCTTACGAATTATTGACGCCGAATCATTATCTATATGACTTGGTCTATAATCCTTTAGAAACACTTTTTTTGCAGAAAGGAAAAGAGCAGAATACACATACTCACAATGGTTTATTGATGCTTCATTTGCAAGCCGAAAAAGCGTGGGAGATTTGGCATAAGTAATATTTTTTAGAAAAAACAAATGGCAAAGCAACACTTTTGCTTGTAATTTCATCTTGTAGGTAATCATTAAAATTTATACAACCAAACCATCAATTCAAATGAAAAGAAAAGCAAATTCATTGATTTTTTTATTGTCATTTTTTACAATTTCAACATTCGCTGCAAATACTGATTTAGATTACCAATCTGCCAACGTAAAGAGCGAATTTAGTAAAGTAGATAAATTGGAAAAATACCTAAACGAACATCCTGAAGTTACGTTAGAAGAGTTGAAACAAACAAAACCTGAGCTTTTAAAGGGTTTTGACTTGCTTTCTAACACTGATGCCAATTTTGCTCCGACCAAAAATATGCCTTTGGTTGGCGGTTTTTGGTGGGGTTGTTGCCTCGGAGTTGTTGGTTTAGCCTTGGTTTATTTCATCACCGACCATGACAAAGACCAAGTTCGTAAAGCGTTTTTGGGTTGTGTTGTTGCAACAGTTATTTGGGGAATAGGGGGCCTTTGGAACCCATTTGGCTGGTGAGAATGAATAAAAAATAACTTCAACGCCACAAAGTTTTTTGTAACTTTGTGGCGTTTCGTATTATACTTAATTAAAAAAAACTTCTAATGAAATTCAAAAAACACGTATTTATTTGTACAAATGATAAAGATGCTCCTAAAAAATGTTGTGGAAGTGAGCGAGGAATGGCATTAGTTGATGCCTTCAAAGAAGAATTGAAAGACCGTAATTTATTGACTGAAATAAGAGCTCAAAAATCTGGTTGTTTAGATACTTGTGCGTTTGGCCCATCTGTTGTAGTTTATCCAGAAGGAATTTGGTACGGAAATGTACAACCAGCCGACGTAAAAGAAATCGTTGAAAGTCATTTGGTAAATAACCAACCAGTTGAACGTTTACAACAAAAATTTGCTCCCAAAATCTAATGCAATTTGCAAATAAATATAAGCATGACTTACAAGCATTTATTTTTTGACCTTGACCATACACTTTGGGATTTTGAACGAAATTCTGCCGAATGTTTAGCAGATATTTATGAGCAATTTCGATTTAAATCTTTGAATATTAGTAGTTTAGATGCTTTTCAAAGTGAATTTTCAATAGTAAATAAATACTATTGGAGTTTGCTTGAAAGTAATAAAATTACCCACCACGAACTTCGCCAACGAAGGTTTCGAGATACACTCCTTAACCTTGGAGCAGATGTTGATGAAGATTTTGGCTTAGAAATCAATGAATATTTTCTCGGACTTTTGCCAAAAAAAGCACATTTGATAGAAGGTACTGTTGAAGTGTTGGAATATTTGCTACCTAATTATGAGTTACATATTATCAGTAACGGTTGGCAGGATATTCAGGTAAACAAAATGAAAAGTTCAGAAATTCATCATTATTTTGGTGAAATCATTACTAACGAATTGGCTGGCACTCGCAAGCCAGACCGCCGAATTTTTGATTATGCTGTTGAACTTACAAACGCCAATCTTGCCGAAAGTTTAATGATTGGAGATAATTATGAAGCTGATATTTTGGGAGCTATTAGTGCTAATATGAATACAGTTTTTTATAATCCTGATGCAATAACTACTACACAAAAACCTACTTTTGAGATAAAGAAATTAGTCGAATTGATGGAAATTTTGTAATCACTTTATTTAACAACTGATAAGGGATGAAAATTGAATACGAGGCAATTATTCTAAAAAATGAGGAACATTCAGCAGTTTACTGCGAAATCCCTTTTAATGTTTTTGAAAATTTTGGTAAAAAAAGACTAAAAATTAGAGCAACGTTTGATGAAGTAGAATACCGTGGTTTGCTTACACCAATGGGTGGAGAATATGGGCTTTTTATGAACAAAGCGATTCGTGAAAAAGTAGGAAAAACCTTCGGAGAAATAGTGCATATTTCGATAGAAGAAGATACCGAACCACGAACAGTTGAGATTCCCGACGATTTGCTTCTAGCAATGTTGGAAAGTGATGTGAAACCTTTTTTTGATAGCCTTTCTTTTACACATCAAAAAGAATACTTACAATGGATTTTGGACGCAAAAAAAGAAAAAACTCGGCAAAATAGATTAATAAAAGCCATCGAAATGATGCAAAATAAAATAAAAACGAGGTAAAATTAATATTCTTTAGATATTTATATGAAAACTACTGCCCAATATTTACAACAAACTATCGCCCAAGTATTGCCTCTTTTACAACAAATTTCTGACCAAGAAGCAAGTGTTAAGCTTTTGCCTCATAAGTGGTCGAAGAAAGAAATATTAGGACATTTGGTTGATTCGGCTTCAAATAATCAGCAAAAATTTGTAAGAATGATGAAACAACCTCACCTTAATTTTGTTGGTTATGCTCAAGATTTTTGGGTGAGCGAGCAGCATTATAATACTGCTTCTTGGCAAGAATTAGTAAATTTTTGGTCTGCATATAATAATCATATTGCTCATATTATTGAATATGTAAACCCCGATTATTTGCAACATACCATCACGATTGAGGGAAAGGGATTATTTACATTGGAGTTTATTATGAATGATTATGCTGAGCATCTCAAGCACCATTTGAAAGTAATTTTACCAGACATCGGCTTAGAAAGTAAGTTCGAGAATATTTATAGTGCTTGATTATGGTAGCGTGTTTTGAGATACTAGACTAGTTGCAATGGAAAAGCTCAACCTACATTTGGAAATTTGAAAGCCAATGCAACACAGGTAACAATTCAGATTATTGAAAATTGAATTAATTTAACGCATTTTATTTGACTTTTAAAATGTTGTTTTTATACAATTTTTTCGGACAACCAAAGAAATTCTTTTACAAAAAACTCAATTTGCTTTTGGAAAGCTTCGTCTAATAAATTTCCTTCGGCATCAAATTTTTTATCAACCAAAGGTGTAATAAGCATCTGTGGCGATGGAATACCAAATAAAGCCGCTACCAATAACTGCATTTGCTGACTTGCACGCATTCCGCCCATTATTCCTGGCGATGCAGTAGCAATGCCGAAGGGTTTATGGCTTTGCTTCGGGAAGTGGTCGAACAAGTTTTTCATCGCTGGGGAGTAGCTTCCGTTGTATTCGGGAGTAACTAATATGAAAGCATCGGCTGAAAACATTCTCTCGCCTAAATTTTTCCATTCGTCAGGAACTACTTCAATTGATGTCCAAACTTTCTGAATATGAGGTAAAGGGAAATCTCGTATATCAAGCAAATTAATTTTGTGTGTGCTTGTTTCGTTTAAGTATTTCTGTAAAAACTTGGCAACTCTAACCGTTATGCTTTCGTGGCGGGGACTTCCCGAAATAATTTCAATTTTCATATTATTTTTTAAAATTTCATTGGTACATCCATCAATAATACTTCGGCATTGTTGATCGATTTTATTGTTAAAATATCAGTTTCGCTTATTCCTAAGCCATCTCTACGACCTAATTTTTGTCCGTTAATTTCAACTTCTCCTTCCAAAATAAAAGCATAAACGCCATTTCCTTCATTGTGTATTTGGTAACTTATTTCAACATCCTTTTCAAGATTTCCAAGCGAAAACCAGGCATCTTGGTTGATTCCTACGCCGCTGTCATTCGAATCAAGAGGTGAAACAACGGTCTGAAATTTGTTGACTCTATCTGCTGCCAAAAAC
>NZ_JAYWCU010000159.1:0-4779 GCF_043780375.1 Emticicia sp.
CCATAAACATTATAAGGAAAATCATTATCGAGATGCACATGATAAAACTGAGCCGTCGGAATGTCAATATCTGAGAAAGTTACACCATCATTATAAGTAACTTCAGCACCGCCATCATCACCAATAATAAAATTATCACTATTTTTAGGATTTATCCAAACATCGTGCGTGTCACCATGATGCACATTTAAGTTACGAATCGTTTTTCCTCCATCAGTAGATTTGAAAGAATTTACATTCAAAATAATCAAACTATTTTCGTTTAATGGGTCCGCTTGCAAATTCATATAATACCACGGGCGTTGCCAAAGGTTTTTGTTATCATTAACCAATGTCCAATGTTCGCCAGCATCATACGAAGTATAAAGACCACCTTTTACATTTTCAATCATGGCATACAGGCGATTAGAATTTGCTGGAGAAACTGCAATTCCCATCTTACCCAAAAGTCCTTTTGGCATTCCTGGTTTTTCGTTCAAACATTCCCAAGTATCGCCACCATCAACCGATTTATACAAGCCACATCCTTTTCCGCCGCTACTCATACTATGCCCGTTGCGATAGGCTTGCCAAAGTGTCGCATAAATCACACGAGGATTATTTGGGTCAATTCTTACGTGGTAAGCCCCAGTGCTATCATTTTTACTTAAAATTTGTTCCCAAGTAGCACCTCCATCTTTACTTCTGAAAACGCCCCGCTCTTTATTTGGAGCAAAAGGATTTCCAACGGCCGCTACATAAACCAAATTATGGTCTTTTGGGTGCACTTCAATCGTTGCAATGCCATCGGCTTTAGGCAAACCTACGTGTTTCCAAGATTTTCCTGCGTTGGTAGATTTATAAACACCATCGCCATAACTAATATTGCTACGCATATCAGCTTCACCCATACCTACATATACAACATTTGGGTCGGATGTAGCCACGGCAATTGCACCAACGGAGCTTGATCGAAAAGTAGAATCACCAATATGATTCCAGTTTGCTCCGCCATCGGTAGTCTTCCAAACACCCCCACCAACTGCACCAAAATAATAAGTAAGTGGTTGGTCGGCAATACCTGCAACAGCAAGCGAACGTCCAGCCCTAAAAGGGCCAATATTTCGCCATGAAAGTCCATTATAAAGATTTTTGTCGATTTTTTTTGATTCAACACTTGGAGAAGATACTGAAGAACTTTGAATGGCAGAATTAATTGGCTTTTTCTTCTGAGAAAAGGAGTTAATTGTTACTAAATATGCTAAAATTACGAAAAAAAGTTTTTTCATGTTGATGATTTGTTAAGGTTTAATCGTAAAATTAAGTGCAACTTTATAATAATACAACATAAATTATCGAAATTTGTAAACGTATTTAAACTTTCCAAAAAACTATAATCACTACTTATAATTAATATGAATCTATTGGTATTTTCACCCACAAACGATTTTAAAAAATTTATTGAATTTTGGATACAATTGTATGACCACAATTCTCCTTGGGAAACAAATTATGAGAAACATTTAAAAGTTGGCAAACCATTTACCCATAAAGATATTCTGCAACTATTTGAATGGGAAAATCAAGCAGGTTTAGGACGCATTCGAGCGGAGGCAATCAAAGATAAAATTTATCCTCATTTAGAATATATTAATGACATGAAGTTTGAAGATTTGATAAATTTGGATGAATTTCATAGTAAATTTGAAACTGTACAAGCCGTATCTCGCACATTTTTATTGCATATCATGAAGCCAGAAGTTTATCCTCTTTACGACCAAAATATTCATGTAGCTTATAATTTCATCCATGGAATTGATTCAGATATTTATCCTTTTCCAAAAAGACCCGAAGATAAAATAAAATTTTATTTTCGGAAACTAATTCCTTTTATTGAAAGTGTTCGAGGAACCCTTTCATTGAAGAAAATAGATGAAGCTTTAAACTCTTACGGACAAATGGTAAAGAAAAATCCAAAAATAAAACACGAATTTTAAGGATTTCAATAATACACTGGATTAATTTTTTAGATTTGCGAAAAATTAGACTTCATTCTATGACCAATAACGAACTTGATAAAATAATTGATAATTTCGACACCGTTTTTCGGGGAGATGCTTGGCATGGACCATCGGTAATGGAATTTCTGAATTCAATGCCAATGAATGTAGTTGATGTTCGCAAAAACTTTTCAAAACATACCATTTGTCAGATTGTTTTCCATTTGACTGCTTGGCGGAAGTTTGCTTATGAAAAACTCAACGATAATATCCGTTATGATTTAGTTACAGAAGAAGATAATTATGGGTCTGAAGAGGATATTACAAAAGAAAATTGGAGCAATTTGGTGTCAAATTTGAAGGAATCTCAGGAAACTTTATTATTAAAATTAGAAAGTTTTGATAATTCACTCCTTACAAGATTAGTACCTGGGCAAGACTATGATTTTTATAAATTGCTAACTGGCTTGATTCAGCACGATACATATCATTTAGGCATGATTTGGGTACTTTGGGAGTGATTTTGTAAGGTAAATCGGGCAATGTTCGCATTGAGCTCAGCATTTATAAATTAAGTTAATTGTACAAAAAAATTAAGCAAAATTCGTTTGAACAAAAAAATTATTGAAAGAGAATTGAACAAAATATTATGGAAGAAGTAGCACAAACAACAGAACTTGACCGAATTAAGATATTATTAAATGCAGCCTTTCATGGTGGAGCATGGCACGGGCCTTCGGTTTTAGAAAATTTAAAAGGGATTAAACCAAAAGCAGCTGGAAATCGTCAAAAAGATATTCATACTATTGCCGAGTTGGTTTATCATATTACAACTTGGAGAATTTTTGTATTGAAAAAAATTCAAGGAGATATTGAATTTCTTATTAAAACAGAAAAACAAAACTGGGGAAATCTTAAAGAGATTGACGAATTTGAGTGGGAAACGCTACAAATGGAACTTACTTTAAGCCATGATGAGCTAATGGCTGTTTTAAATGAAAAGGATGATACTTTACTTTCTGAGATTGTGCCAGGTGCTGAGTATGACTTTTATACGCTCCTACATGGTATCATTCACCACGACCTATATCATAATGGACAAATTGGAATTTTGAAAAAATCTGTTGCAAAAAGTAGTAAATTCGACGACGATGACGAGTTTAAAACAAGCAATTATCTTGATGATGAATATTAATATGCTCAAGATACGATAAGATTCTTAAATAAACTTACAGTATTATTCTAAGATTCGTTGAATTATCTAACCGAGTACTTGTACTATTTAAAGAACACGCTTTGAATTGCTTGGGAAATATAGAACTTTGCAGTAGATTATTTTGTGATTAATAATCTAACATAAATATCTGTAAACTAAATAGTTACGATTATGAACCTGTATTTAAAGTTTGAAAACAACGATTGGTACGACTTTGGTACTGATGATTTAAGTAGTGTTATTCTAATAAAGAATGAAAGAGTAAAAATAAAAAAATGGATGAATGAGGCTCTCGAAGCCATATCAAGATTATCAGCACCATTCGGTACATTTTAAGTGATGCAATTTATTTTATCTTAATACAACAATAACCCTCATTTGATCCAACGAATGAGGGTTATGCATTTATACAAAAAAATTAAAGAAGAAAGGCAAGCAACACAGTTTTAGCTTTTAAAACCACTTAATAACAAGGTCTAATAATTTCATAACCCGATTAGTATAAGGCGGGTGAAACATACTAAATTGAGCAAATTTATTTTCGACAATTGCTCGTTTATTTGAAAATTCTTCAAAACCATATTTACCAAAAGATTTGCCAATTCCTGAATTATTTACTCCGCCAAAAGGTAAATTATCTTGCAAATAGTGAATTGTTGTTTCATTAATAACCGATGCTCCAGCCGATGTATTTTGCAAGAAAAAGTCAATATTCTTGCGTTTTTTACTAAATATATACAAAGCTAAAGGTTTTTCTCCTTTCCTAACATATTCTGTTACATCCTCATTATCAGTAAATTCCTTGATGGGTAAAAGTGGTCCAAATATTTCATCTTGCATGATTTTCATTCCATCATTGACACCGAGTATAAGCGTAGGTTCAATGTAATTTTCAGCATCATCGTTTCGTCCGCCACCTACAACCGTCGCTCCTTTTGAAACTGCATCATCCATATAACTTTTTACTCGATTATAATGTCGGTTATTCACTACTCGACAGTAATCTGGCGTTTTAGAAGCATCATTTCCATACATTTTTATCAAATAAGCATTAGCTTCTTGGATAAATTCAGTAGTTTTAGACTCATGGATATAAATATAATCAGGGGCAATGCAAGTTTGACCATTATTCAAAAACTTCATGGCTGTAATTGCCTGTGCCGCTGCCTTAATATTGGCAGTTTCATCAATAATGGTTGGTGATTTTCCACCCAATTCGAGTGTTACTGAACACAAATTTTGGGCTGCTGCTGTCATCACTATTTTACCAACGGCTGGACTTCCAGTAAAGAAAATATGGCTAAATTTAAGTTTTAATAAGACCGATGACACATCTGCATCGCCTTCGACAACGGCTATTTCACTATCATCAAATAATTCAGAAATCATTTCGGAAATCAATTTTGAAGCATGAGGAACCACCTCCGAAGGTTTCAATATTACTACATTTCCAGCAGCAATTGCCTGTAAAAGTGGCTTTATAGCAAGGTTGAAAGGATAATTCCAAGGACTAATAATCAGACAATTACCTTTGGGTTCGTGAATAATTTTGCTTATAGTACCAATCATTTTCAAAGGCGTATC
>NZ_JAYWCU010000160.1:0-47125 GCF_043780375.1 Emticicia sp.
AAAAAAAGGCAAAATTGTTCATTATAAAGCATTTGGTTACAGTAATCTTGAATCAAAAACACTTCTTAAAAAAGATGACATTTTCAGAATTGCTTCACAGTCAAAAGCCATTACAACCGTTGGACTTTTAATCCTTTTTGAAGAAGGGAAATTCTTTTTAGATGAACCAATTTCAAAATATATTCCTGCTTTCAAAAACCCAAAAGAAGAGACAATTATGCTGGTTTTTACCAATGTTCACCCTTATGTACACTATTCTGAAATTGTACGTAAATTCAGAATTTTAGTTTATCAAGCAATGTTGTAAAATAACTAAATTCATATTTTACATAAACTTTTCAAGCAAAAATCTTTCTTTAATCCAATTTTCTGGCTTATTTTACAACTCGAAAAATTAACAATAAAATAATGGAACATCCATTGATGGGCGTTGGTGTCGCTCTAATTACACCATTTGACCAAAACCACGAAATTGATTACGATGGTTTTCGTCGCTTACTCGAATTTACAAGTGATGGTGGCGTAGATTATTTGGTGGTACAAGGTACAACGGGAGAAACTTCAACTACAACAACCCAAGAAAAAACCGATTTACTGAAATTCACAAAACAAAATAATACTAAAAATCTACCAATAGTTTATGGACTTGGTGGAAACAATACCAAAGCAGTTCTCGAAACTATAAAAAATACAGATTTGACGGGCGTAGCAGCTATTTTATCGGTTTGCCCATATTATAACAAGCCATCACAAGCAGGACTAATTGCTCACTTTACGGTCATTGCAGATGCCTCTCCTGTACCAGTATTGTTATATAATGTGCCTGGACGAACGGTTACTCATTTGCAGATTTCGACAGTTGTGGAATTAGCAAAACATCCAAATATTATCGGTATTAAAGATGCAAGTAGCATCGAAAATGCGATAGAATTAGCAAAACGTTGCCCAAAAGATTTTATTTTGCTATCGGGTGATGACAACCTCGTTACGGCAGCCATAAGCATTGGTTTTCATGGCGTTATTTCAGTTATTGCCAATGCTTTCCCGAAAGAATTTAGCGAGATGACTTGGGCAGCATTAAAAGGGAATTTCGAAAAAGCTGCTGAAATACAACATCGTTTCTTAGATTTTGACACATTACTATATGTCGAATCAAATCCTGTAGGTATCAAAAAGTGTTGCGAAATAAAAGGTATTTGTAGCTCTGAAGTTCGCTTACCATTAGTAAAAGCTTCTGATGAGTTAGGTAAAAAGTTAACTAAAGCAATGAATGACGAAAGTTTTTGAAAATAAAATGTTTCAAAAATACAATATTTTTCATAAAAACTCCTTAAATCATTAATTGAAGAGTTTTTTTATAAGAAGTCTAACCTTAGTAAAATTATTTCATCATTTAGTAGCTTATTCCACCATTTTCATAGCCATTTTTTAGGTTTTTGTAGCTTTTAACTCAAATATTTATTACAAACACAATATTTGTTGCAACAAAAAAAACATTTTTGATATATATTTGTTAATTAATTTTAAATTAAATTTTCATCACAAACCAAAAATTCATGAAGAAAACTCTACAATTGTTTTTCTTCTTTTGGGCTATTTTGGCGATTCCGTCATTTGCCCAAGAGAAATCTGTTACAGGAAAAGTAACAGCAGACGATGGTTCAACACTTCCAGGTGTAACAGTAACGATAAAAGGTACTACCAAAGGTACTAACACCGATGTCGATGGAAATTTTCGCATAAGTGTTCCAAACAACGGTCGTTTGGTATTTAGCTACGTTGGATTTACTAGTCAAGAAATCAACGTTGGAAATCAAAGTACAATCAATGTAAGCTTAATGTCGAGCAACGAAACCCTCAACGAGGTTGTTGTTACTACTTTCGGTACGGCTAAAAAGACTTCGTTTACAGGTTCAGCTGCAACTATTTCGGCAGAAAAGATTGGCCCAAGACCCATTACTAACATAGGACAAGCCCTTGCGGGAGTTTCTGCGGGAGTTCAGGCAACTGTGGGTAGCGGTCAGCCTGGAACTGCACCTGCTATCAGAATTAGAGGTTTCGGTTCTATTTCTTCTTCAAACGACCCACTTTATGTAGTTGACGGTGTACCTTATAGTGCAAGTATCGCCAACCTCAACAGTGATGACATCGAAACTATTACAGTATTGAAAGATGCCGCTTCTACTGCACTTTATGGGGCAAGAGCCGCCAATGGAGTTGTAATGGTAACAACCAAAAAAGGTGCAAAAGGCAAAAACAACATCAGTGTAAGATACACAAAAGGCTTTAATAGTAGAGGATTACAAGAATATGAGAGAGTAGGGCCAGCAGATTATTATCCATTGATGTGGGAAGCAAACCGTAATAATTTTGCTTATAGAGTAGCAAACCCTATTGCGATTGCAACAGCTAGCACTAATGCTACCAATAATTTGGGTAGTATTGTAGGCTATAATGTTTACAATGTTCCTTTCAATCAATTGGTTGGTACTGACGGAAAGCTTAATCCAAGTGCGACTATGATTTATAGTGCAGATGATTTAAATTGGGAAAAACCATTGATGCGTCAAGGGAATCGTGATGAAATCAACATAAGCTTTTCTGGTTCAGCAGAAAAATCAGATTATTTCCTTTCATTATCTTACTTAAAAGACAAAGGCTTTCTGATTCGTTCTGATTATGACCGTTATACCGCTCGTTTGAATGTCAATAACCAAATAAAATCTTGGTTTAAAGTAGGAACAAACCTCTCAACGACAATTATCAAATCAAATCAAGCAGATGCCGACGGTAATACAAATTTTGTAAATCCATTCTTCTTTTCAAGAGGTATGGCCCCAATCTACCCTGTATATGCCTTTGACCCTGCCAATCCTAGCACATTCTTATTGAATGAAGATGGAACCAAAAAATATGACTTTGGTAATTTAAGTGCTTTGGGTTTACCAAATAGACCACAAAATGGCGGTCGTCATTCTCTTGCTGAAACTGTACTTAATCAAAACTTTTTCCGTAGAAATGTAGTAGGTGGTCGTGGTTATGCTGAAATTTCATTCTTGAAAGATTTTAAGTTTACTACTAATCTTGGCGTAGATATAACGAATGTCAACAATATTACTTATGGTAATCCAATCGTAGGTGATGGTGCTCCTGCTGGAAGAGCTACCCATATATTTGAAAACATTACAAGCTATAACCTTTCGCAGTTATTAAACTATAATAAATCGCTTGGTAGCCATAGCATTGGCGTACTACTTGGTCACGAAAATTATAATGAAACAGATAACAGACTTAATGGTTCGAGGTCAGGTCAAATATTAGATGGAAATATTGAACTCCTAAACTTTACTACAACTACTAACCTCGACTCTCGTAGAAGAGATAGAAGAGTAGAAGGTTATTTTTCAAGAATTAACTATGATTTTAATGAGAAATACTTTGCGTCATTCTCTGCTCGTAGAGATGGTTCGAGTAAATTTTATAAAGATACTCGTTGGGGTACATTTTACTCAGTTAGTGCAGCTTGGCGTTTAGACCAAGAAGCATTTATTAAAGAACTCCCTTTTATAAGTACATTAAAACTTAGAGGTTCTTATGGACAAACTGGTAATGACGGAGATATAAGCCGCTACGCTTGGCAGCCATTGTATGATTTGGGTGCAAATAATGCAACCGAAGCAGGTATTTTGCAATCAAGTTTGGGGAATAGAGAACTTGAGTGGGAATCGAGTAATGCTTTTGATATAGCGTTAGAATTTGGTTTATTAAAAAATCGTATCAATGGTACAATCGAGTATTTTGATAGACGCTCAAGCAATTTAATTTTTGATGTTCCTTTACCACTTTCGGCAGGTATCATTACTCAAACTCGTAACATCGGTACGATGTTCAACAAAGGAGTTGAACTTGAATTGGATATTGCTCTTGTAAGAAGCAAAGACTTTTCGTGGAATATCAATTTGAATGCAACCAAATTGAAAAACCAAATCACAAAAATGCCTGATGCAAGTAAAGAAATTATTCAAGGAACTAAAAAGTTAAAAGAAGGGCAATCAATTTTTGACTTTTGGTTGAGAGACTTCAATGGAATAAACCCTGAAACAGGTGTAGTTGAATATAGAGCAATCAATTTTGTACCTGCCAATTCACGCATTACAGAAACGGGCGATACTCTTACTAATGTGGTCAGTAATGCACGTTTCCATTATAATGGTTCATCTATTCCTTTAGTAAGTGGTGCTATTACCAACACTATCAAATACAAAGGACTTTCGTTATCAGCTTTAGTTATTTATCAATTAGGTGGTAAAACCTATGATGGTGCTTATGCAAGTTTGATGAGTACTGGTTATAATAATGCTAAACACATAGATATATTAAACAGATGGCAAAATCCTGGCGATATCACGAGTGTTCCGAGAATGGATGCTGGTCGTACTGCCGATTTCGATGCAGCCTCTGACCGTTGGTTAATTGATGCAAGCTACCTAAATGTACGTACTGTAACCTTAGCTTACACTATCCCAAGTAGAGCTTCTAAAAAAGTGTTTTTAGAAAATGCACAGATTTATGCAAGTGCTGAAAACTTCATTATACTTTCTCGCAGAAATGGTATGAATGTTCAACAAAACTTTGATGGTGTAACCAGCAACGCTTTTAGTCCTGCAAAATCAATAGTATTAGGTGTTTCATTTTCACTTTAATTGATATTAACAATGAAAAAAAGATTAATAATTTTATTCGCCGTAGTTTTAAGTGTGTTTTCATTTTCATGCGAAAAAACATACCTCGATACAGTTCCTACCGAGAGCGTTGATGCAGCCTCGGCTTATGCTACAACCAAAAATGCTGCCTCAGCAATTAATGGAATTTACCGTTCAATGATATACCGTTACCTTGGTTCACAAGGGCATTCGGGACATCCTGCAATGATGATTATTCTCGACCACTTGGGCGATGACGTAATCATTGGTACAACAGCCGCAAGCTGGCACGTAGGCGAAACAAGATGGACAAGCCATAGGTCGGATGTTGGTACAATGGCTCGTTTTCCTTATGAATTGTATTATAGAGTTATCGGAAATGCCAACGTAGGTATTGCTAATATTGATAATGCCGTAGGAACACAAGCCGAAAAAGACCAAGTAAAAGGAGAAGCTTTGGCTTTGAGAGGTTGGGCGTATTTTAATTTAGTACAGCTATATGGCAAACGCTATGATGCTGCGGCAAAACCAAATGCACAATTAGGTGTGCCGTTGGTACTTACACCAACAACCGAAGGCCTTCCAAGAGCCACAGTTGAAGATGTTTATACGCAAATCAACAAAGACCTTACAGATGCAGGAGCTTTATTGAAATCACCAAGAAGTTTTAAATCACATATCAATCTTGAAGTTGTGAAAGGTTTCTTGGCAAGAGTTGCGTTAACGCAGCAAAGATGGGCAGATGCAGCAAAATTTGCAGCAGAAGCACGTAGTACAAGTTCAAGTATTATGACAACAGCTCAATATCAAGAGGGATTTGCTGATATTACAAATCCAGAATGGATGTGGGGTTTTGACCACCTTGAAGACCAATCAGAGTTTTTTGGTGCCTATCATTCGTATATTTCTTGTAATTATAACTCTACTGTAATCAGAACCTATCCTAAAGTAATCAATAATGTACTTTATGATAAGATACCTGCTACTGATATCCGTTCTAAAATGTGGGTAAAAGCTCCTACAACAGCTAACTCAATTGTACCTACGGGTGGTGTTAGAGTTCCGTATTTGAATCAAAAATTCAGACTTCCAGGTACACCTTCTACCTCAGCCATGGGCGATGTACCATACATGAGGCTTGCCGAAATGTACTTAATAGAAGCCGAAGCAAAAGCACGTTTAGGAAATAGTGCTGATGCAGCAAAAGTATTATTCGATTTGATAAGCAAACGTGATACTGGTTATAAACTTTCGACAGCAACAGGCACAGCCTTAACCGATGAAATCATGTTTCATCGAAGAGTCGAAATGTGGGGTGAAGGTGTAAGATTTACCGATTTGAAAAGATTAAATCAGCCTTTAAACAGAAACGGAACAAACCAAATTGCAACAATCGCTGTATTGTATGATGTTGCTCCTGGCGACAAACAATGGGAGTTTTTGATTCCATTAAGAGAAATACAGGCGAACCAAGCAATAGTACAAAATCCTTTGTAATATTGCCTTTATCAAGTACAAAAAGAGTCCGTAAACGGTTTGTTTACGGACTCTTTTTTGTATAAACCATTCCTTATTTTTCGAACTTGATTTTCTTGTAAATATCTGATAATGAGATACTTGAATTTTCAACGATGATTGTATCTTCTAAACTATGAAAATCTTGATTGAGCCAAATATTAGGGTTTTCGGAGCGAATATAGGTTGAAACAAATACTTTTTTGGGATTCACATAAATGATTTGACATGGTATTTGTTTTTTTTCAAATATATAATTTATCTGAAACAGTTTATTGAAGTTTATCTTTTTTATCATCCACTTTTACTCCATGTACTGTAAATGCATCACGTACGGAGATACTTATTTCAAAGCCCAAAATCAAAATTAAAGCAACCAAATAAATCCAAACCATGAGGGCAATTAGTGTGCCTATTGAGCCATAGAGTTTATTATAAGAATTGAAATTGGCTAAATAGAAAGAGAATATATTGGTTACTAAAATTTCAAAAATTGAAGCAATTAATGCTCCAAAATTAAAAAATTTGAGCCGCTTGTGAACCGCAGGAGCAAAATAATAAATGACGCAAATACCCAAATAAAAAATTAAGAAAACCCCTCCATATCGAAAAACTTGAAGTAAATAAAAGTTGAAGTTTTCACTTAAAAGACCCTTATCGAATAAAAAATCAATTAAGATTGTACCCACAACTAATATCAAAATAGCACAAATCAATACTACAATTAATAAAACTGTCAGAAATAAAGCAATCATTCGAGCTTTCAGATAAGTACGTTTCTTACTTACGTTCAAAGCCATATCGAATGCCCGCATGAGAGCCATCATACCATTGGTTGCTGCAAAAACTGTAAGAAAAAAACCAAAAGAGAGAATATCGCTACGCTTGCGACTCACAATATCATGAATAGTGTTGGAAGTATTTTCATAAATGCCTCTGGGCATAGCATCTCGCAAAAAACTCATGATAAGTCGGTCGAGATTCAGAATCGGAATGTAGGGAATTAGCGTAAATAAGAAGATAACTCCAGGAAAAACTGCCAACAAAAAACTATACGATACTGAGGCCGCTCGTTGGTCAATGTCGAATGTGATAATTTTCTTCCAAAGGATTTTTAACACATGATATAACGACACCGTTGTGTTCCATAGATAAATACTTTGGAGAAATCTTATGATACGTTTCAAGGAAAAATCAATTTGTTGATTGGCAAAGATGGTGATTTTTAGGGAAATTTGGTAGAAAAATCTATTTATTGAAACTAAGATTAATTTTCTTTCTTTTCCAATTTATTACCTTTAAATAAATTTTTTAGCTAAACACTTATTACTAAATAGTATTTTCTATATTTATATGAATTTGCTGTACTTATAAAATAATGAAATACCAAACAATATCGCTTTACCAACTATTTGATTCTTTCGGCGTGTTTAACACTACTGAAATTGAGCAAATTTTACAATGTTTTGAGCCTAAAAGCTATACCAAAGGAACAATTATTGCGGATATTAGACAAGTAAACGATAAAATGTATTTTATCGAAAAAGGAATGCTTAGAGAATTTTCTTACCAAGACCAAGACAATACGATTTCGCATTGGCTAATGTCCGAAAATGATTTTGTATATTTGGTTGAAAGTTTTTTTGAGAAAAAACCTTCTGAAATTGCCTTAGAAGTAATTGAAAATGCCAAACTTTGGGTAATCTCGAAGCAGAATATGGATAAACTGTACCTTGATTTTCCTCATCTCAACCTCATTGGGAGATTGACGGGGGAGAAATCTCAAAAAATATAAAATTTATATTGGGATGCTACGCCAAAGCCCCAAAGCACGCTTGGATTGGTTTTATGATTTTCATCCTGAGCTTGCCAATCGTGTGCCACTCAAATATGTGGCTACCTATCTGAATATAACACCCTCAACTCTTAGCCGTGTACGTGCAAAAATGGTAAAATGAGAATATATGTAGCAACACAGATTGCGTTTTCGCATCGAATCGTCGAACGGTTTATTTTCTTGCCCAAAAGCAATTTTTTATCTCAAAAACTCTTCTCACATTTGCAATGTAATAAGCCCCCCAACAATCTTAGCGGAGCGAGGGAGGCTTATGAGTTCTATTTTTAATCATAAAACAGTATAAAGGTATGAAAAAAACTTTTTTATCGTTAGCATTAGTGCTTTCTATTTCTTTGGCGTTTGGTGCTGAAACTAAGCCAGTGGTAAGTTTGAGTAAAACAGTTAGTTCTGTTGAAAAGCCGAAAGAAATTTTGGTTGAGCAACCAATCGTTAAATCTGAAAAAAGGTTAGCGAAACCCGTAGGTACGCCAGAGTGCTATGCTTTAAGTTGTAAAGTTGTTTGTACTCAAGTATATGGTCCAGACCTTACTATGGAACAATCAATGGATAATTGGGAACTTTTTGAAGAACGCTATTGCGGTTGACATAAATATTTTTCTTCTATCCAAAATTATTACACCCACTCACATTACATATTATTTTGATGTGAGTGGTTGTTCAACATCTAAAAACTATGAAATCTAAAATCCTACTTTTCTTATTATTGTGTAGTTTTTTTTCTTTTATTGAAATCACTTCCTACAAAGCTATTTATAAAATAAGTTTCATATCAAATCTTGACACGAAAGCCGTGAAGATGGAGAGGGCTTTTCTAATAATTGATAACAATCAAGAATCTTCATACAGCACTGAAAATACTTATAAGCAAGATTCCATCAAACAATTAGTGAGAGAAGGGGTTTTAGCTCCTCAAGAGGTGATGAATGATAAATATCCTAAAACTGGTTTTAATCATTTTGTCCAGAAAAATTATGGCGAGCAAAGCATGAAAATAGCCAGTTTAATAACAGTAGATAATTATATTTACAACCAAAAAAACGAATTAGCTTGGCAATTAAATTCGGATACCTTAAAGATTAAAAACTACATTTGTAACAAAGCCACCACAACTTACGAAGGAAGAGATTACATAGCTTGGTACACGACCGAAATTCCAATTTCAGATGGGCCATATAAGTTTTGGGGACTTCCTGGGCTAATTATAAAAATTTATGATACTGAAAATCAATATACTTTTACATTAGAAAGTTTTGAAAAATATACTGGTAAAAAATACACTGTGCCTTATCAAACCCGAAAAACTTATGAAGTAACTTATGATAAATTTAAAGTTTTGAGTAAAGAACTTCAAGAAGATTTTTTAAAGTCAATGGAAAATAGAGGGATAAAAGTTGTGAGCGTTGATGGTCAAGATCCATCAAAATTTCCTCCTCCAAAACGCAATTCTATTGAAAGATATTAAAAACAAGCATGAAACGACGAATATGGTTTCCATTTATTTTTATAATATTCCTGCAAATACTTTCTAACACTAACTCATTCGCCCAAATAATCATTTCGGGAAAAGTAACTGATGTAGCTCAAAATAAAGCCTTATCAAATGCCATTATTACACTCAATAAATTAAATACCGAAATTACTTTAGCCTATACTTTGAGCAAGCCTTCGGGACAATTTGAACTTAAAACCAACGCAAGTACAGATTCTCTCACTTTAAGTATTAAAATGCTGGGCTATGCTACCCAACGCATCAATATTTCGAGCAGAACACAAACCATCAATTTTGCCTTAGAAGAAACTTCCATAGAACTAAAAGAAGTAAAAGTAAAGCCCGAACCAATCAAAAAATATGGTGATACACTTTCATATTCAGTTGCGGCATTTAAAAACAAAAACGACCGAGTAATTGCCGATATTATCAAAAAACTCCCAGGTATAGAAGTAACTCCAAACGGTCAGATTTTATACCAAGGCGAACCCATCAACAAATACTACATTGAGGGCATGGATTTGCTCGAAGGACGCTACAAATTGGCGAACGATAACTTGAATGTGGAAGCGGTTACTGACGTAGAAATCATAGAAAACCATCAGCCAATCAAAATGCTCAATGGCGTAGTTTACTCCGAAAAAGCTGCTCTCAATATCAAACTCAAAAAGAATATTACTACTACTGGGCAAATAAGCTTTGGGGCTGGTCTAAGTCCGCTACTTTGGGACGTAAATTTTACGCCCATGATTTTTACTAAGAAAAACCAATTTTTAACAACTTATCAAGCTAATAATGTGGGGCGTAATAACGCCTCTCAACTCATGCGACTCACGCCTGGTACCTTCAAAAGTGAGTCGGGAATGGAAAGTAAACAAGATTGGCTTGGCATTCAAAAACTCAGTAATCCATCATTTAAGGAAAACCGTTGGCTTGATAATAATAGTCATATTGGGAGTATAAATGTACTAAAAAAGCTAAAAAACAACCTCGAACTCCGACTAATCGGCGATTATTCAAACGATATTCAGCGACAAGAAGGTTATACAAAAACTTTGTTTTTTAGCTCTAAAATAGACACTATAAGCCTTTTAGAAAACAAAACCAATAAGCTTTTTTTCAATAATCTCAAAACCGACATAACACTTCAAAAAAATGATAAAGGAAAATATCTAAAAAATAGTTTGAAAATGAAAGCATATTGGGACAGCCAAATTGGAACTATTATAAATCTTAATGGTACACTTTCGCAACAATTGAGCAATCCTTTCTACATTATTGCCAATGATTATAAAGATTTATTTAAGGTTGGCAAATTGCTACTTACCTTAAACTCAAGCATTAGTCTTGAAAAAAAACCACAGCAATTAGTTGTTTCTCCTGGGCAATTTGCAGGATTATTGAATGGCAACAAACCTTTTGAAAGCATACAACAAAATGTATTGCAGACGAGCTTTTTTACTGATAATTCGATTCAGTTTATGAAAATATTTAAAGCTATTTCGTTTGATACTCAAATAGGGTTTATGCTTGAAAAACAAAACTTATTAAGCGATATTTCTTCACAAAATGCTACTGAATTAAATAAAATTGGAAAAGAATTTAGCAATGATTTAGACTGGCTTAATCAAAAATATTATATAAATCTACAAAGCAGGTATCAAAGAGGAAAACTTAATATCAATCTCTCAACTCCTATCAATTATTATATTTATAAGATTCAAGATAAAGCTTTCAACAAAGCAGAAACAGTGAATCGTGCCACTTTTGAGCCTCAACTTGGACTCAATTATGAAGTGAACAATTATTGGAAAATTACGGTTTCTTCGAGTAAAAACAATAGCTTTGGCGATATAAGTCAAATGTATTATGGCTATATTATGACTTCATACCGAGATATAAAACGTACAAATGCCCCCTTATTTCAGGCTGTAAATTTTTCTAATTCAATAGGTTTGAGTTACCGAAATCCTATTAATGCTACTTTTGCAAATCTCTTTTACAGTTATTCTTTACGTGAAAACAACCTACTTTTTGTCAATAAAATTAGTCAAAATGGAAGCCTTGAAAGAAATGCCATTGAGCAAAAAAACAATAATTATGCTCAATCATTAAACGGCAGTATAAGTAAGAGTTTTAGAGAAATAAAAACGACGATAAACGTAGCGACCAACGTATTCGAGCAAAAAAGTCAACAAATAATTAATAATCAAACCGTTGAAATAATAGTAAGAGGAATCATGCCAAACCTCCGAATTTCATCAAGTCTGTCACAGTGGTTTGGGTTTGAATATTTTTATAAATTATCGAATCTCAAAAATATTGTTGCTGACGTGCCAAAACAAAGCATTATTCAACAAACCCATGACCTAAAACTTAACTTTAACCCAAGTCAAAAATGGTATTTGGGTATTAATAATGAGTTTTACATCAATAATTACAATAACACAAAAAATCTATTTGCCGATTTGATATTTAGAAAAACTATTGGTACGAAAAAAATAGATTTAGAAGCCACTTGGATAAATATTTTTAATACAAAATCACTCCTCAGCATAAGTAACGGGGCGTTCAATTATGTAGAAACTTCCTATAACTTAAGACCTTCGCAATTTATCATTAAAACAAGATTCCCTTTATAACAAATTTTATTCTTTTCTTACTTCAAAACCACCACTCTCTGTTCGATTATTGACTCGTTTAAATAAATTTTAATAAAATAAGTGCCACTTTGAATCAAACGAGGTAGTAGGAATGACTTTTCTGAACTTGAAATACTGCTTTCTTCAGTCAAAATTCTACCTAAAGAATCAATCAACTCAAAACGCCAAGTATTATTTATTTGACCGTTTACTTTTATCAAAATCCCTGCCTCAGTGGGATTAGGGCTGATACTTGCCGAAATCCTTTCTGCTGAGTTAAGTTCTAAACTCGTAATAACCGTTGTTGATGGTGGCGTAACGATTACACTGGTTTTGCCTATCAATTTATCAGAAAGCTCATTCAGATAACATTCCAAATTAGTATAGCCCTCAATTCCTGTAAACTTTTTTGAAAGTTGCGTGCCGTTATGGTCTTGCACGCTCGGATTTAAACCATTGGTGGTTTCCCAATCGTTGGGCATTCCGTCATTATCTGAATCTGTTGGAGCTGTTGGTTGCGAAGTAAAATCTAATTGAAAGGCATCATTGAAATAATCGACCCCATTAATCGCTTGAGTAGCGACTGAATTTAGAGAAATCGGATTTATTAAGCGTCTGTCCATTGGGTCACGTGGAAAAGCTCCTACATTTTTAATCGCATATTCTCTCAAATCTGTAGCTATGGTTGGCGAAATCAAGGGGAAAGTATTTCTTGAAGTGAGTTTTTGGGCAGCACCAAGATTGGTATTTGGTGCATTGGTATTGAAATCATTACAACAATAAAACAACTGATAGTCAGCGTATTGTGCATAACGATTCATTTTATTTCCAGAAACAAAGAGTTTATTATTTGAATTATTTAAAAAATCGGCCGACGCTAAAGGACCATTATATGTATTTCTTACGACCGAAAAATTATTGGTATAATTCATATTCAGTCGAAAATTTTTGCAATCGCTACCACCTGTCGTACACGAATTATACCATGTTTCAATCTGTTGATCCCAAAGTAAATTTGAAGTAATTTCTACATTCAAAGGATTTGAACTACAATAAGGCGATTCGCAGGAAATTTCAGGAAAACGCCCTCCTATTCGATTCCAAACATTGTGGTGAATACTGATATTGTCTTGCGGATGTGCTGAAGTAGAATAATTCATTAACATTCCTCCTAAATTGAAATGCTCGCCCAAGGTTTCGGAAAGCATACAGTTTTGTACGGTAATATTACGAGAATTGGAAATTTGCACACTTTCGTCAATAGCATTGGCAAACGAACAATGATCAACAATGACATTGCTTGCTCCATCGAGCCTCAAACCATCATCTAAAACGTAGCCTTGATTGGGCAAAATTTGGGAAGGCTTTGGTCTCGAACGCAGATGACGAATAATAGCATTGCGAGAAATAGTATTTTGTTCATAAATTTCATCAAAAATAATACCTCTAACAATAATGCCGCCTGGCGAAGTTTGTCCTGCAATTGTTACATCACCCTTGAAAACCTCAGCCGCACAAGGAATAATGCCACTAACTTTAAACAGAATATATTTCGCTCCTGATTGATTTAATCCGTTTTGCAACGAACCCGCTCCCGAACAGTTGAGATTTGTGACATAATAAACGCTGCCGTTACGCCCACCAGTTGCATTTGCACCGAAGCCTTCAGCACCAGGGAATGAAGGAATAGTTTGGCTATAACAACTGATTTGTAATAGAAAAATGGTAACAAAATATGCGTTTTTCATGGTTATTTAGCGTTTTTAGCTTCAATATTAAGACTATTTTTCAAGAGAGATTTGATTTCAGCTAATTCCTTTTCCAAATAGTCAATTCGCTTATTTTGTTCTTTCAAGGCTTCTACCAAAACTGGTGTTAAACGAGAATAATCGACTGATTTATAGCCTTTTTCGTCTGTAAAAACTATTTCAGGAAAAACCTTCTCTATATCTTGGGCTATAAAACCTATTTGATTATTATTTGAAAAGTTTTTATCAGGAAATTCATTTTGACGATAATTGTATCTTACACCGTTGATTTTCAATAGATTAGACAACGAATTATTGAGGGAAGTAATGTTTTTCTTATATCTCAAATCCGAGCAAACCAATAAACCACATGAAGCCGTTACGGTTCCGCCGATAGTTACATTTCCAGAATTATTTATCAAAAAACGCCAGCTGTTTCCAATAAAAATACCTGCTTCGGTATCAGAAAACAAACCATAAAATGCACCTGTAGCATCTGAAAGATTATGCGAGCTATTGGTCATCCAAATTCCTGATGTTTCGCCATTATTTCGTATTCTAACACGTCCGTTTATGTCAAGTATTTGATAAGGGTCATTTATTCCAATCCCTACTTTTCCATTACCATTGAATCTTACTTTTTCGTTAAAAGCCGCACTTCTTCCAGTCCCGAAAACAATATTATCGGCCGATGATGGAGTATATATTTGTAATTGATTGTTTTGGATGCCCAGTCCAAAGTGATTAGTCGTATTATTAGTATTTCCACCCCATAATGAAATTTTATCACCCACAGTATTAGTAAAAGTAAGCGGATATTGAGGTGTAGAAGTATTTATGCCAAGATTAGCATTTTTTAATAATGTAAGTGCATTATTTCTATCACCATCTCCTAAACCATTACCTATTACAAAAAGTGGCTCCGTTGGAACAAAGCTTCCTGGAGTACCTTGAATAATATTGTAAGTACCAAAAGTAGTTGAATAAAGTGCACTTGCCGTGGTAGAATTCCCCATGGCTGTTGAATAATTTCCACTTGCCGTAGTAGAATTTCCCATGGCTGTTGAATAATTTCCACTTGCCGTAGTATAATCCCCCATGGCTGTTGAAATAAGTCCACTTGCCGTATTAGAAAACCCCATGGCTGTTGAAACAAGTCCACTTGCTCTAGTATAAAGTCCCATGGCTGTTGAAACATCTCCACTTGCCGTAGTAAAATATCCCATAGCTGTTGACCTTACTCCACTTGCCGTAGTATTATATCCAGAAGCAAAAGACCAAGTACCAACGTACGAAGCATCCCATGTATTACCATCTACAGTTCCAACCCTAAAAGCACTTTTAGCTGGTATCCACATAAAACGAGTGCCAGCCCCAGATACAGGTAGTGCAATTGCAGCAGGTTCAGCAGAGATTGTTGTAGCATTTTTTGATAAAATACCGTTATTACCATTAGGTTCGATGAGAATTGAAGACTGCCCAAAAGCATTATTCAAAATCATAAAAAACAATAAAGAAATGAATACCTTTTTCATAGTCATATTTTTGATTTAATTAACATTTACAAAGTTCTGTTTCCTTATAATAGAAGACTTTCACAAAAACGACAATTACTGGTATAATTACGTCAAACTAAGCTTTTTGGGCATTTTCTTGAAAATTCGTTGGGGTCTTGTTAAAATGTTTCTTGAAAATTCTTGAAAAATAAGCAGGGTCAGAAAAGCCAATCGAATAGGCAATTTCGGCAATGGTTTGTTTGCCCTCAACCAATAGTTTTGCCGCTTCTTCGAGTTTTATTTTTCTAATAAAATCAGTTGGCGTGGCGTCGGTTTCTTCTTTGAATTGCCTTTGTAATTGCCTCAAACTGACATTCAGATTTTCGGCAAGACCAGCTGGTGAAATGTCATTTTCGAGATTTTCTAAAATAAACTCCCTACATTTTGCTTGAAAAGCATCTAAATTTTCTTTTACGCCAACTACCTGAAAAATCTTTTCTTTTATCGTAATTATTTCTTTTTCTTTTCGTAAATAACCGACAATCAACCAAGTAGAAACAATCAAAGTTAAAATGGCAATTATCCAAAGCCAATGTCCAAATAATATTTTTGCTTTTTTCCAAGCAGAAGCCTCACCAACCAATGTTGCGTTTGTCCATTTATTTGGAAAACCAAAATCAGAGTCTCCATCAATACTTTGAAAAGCATATTTAGGAATCATCGCTTCTTCAGATAGCGGACGAATATCCAAAAACTCATCAGCATCATTGAGACAAATATCTATTTTAAATGATTCGTTGGGCTTAGGTCTAATACCCAACGCCGCCCAAGCAATTTGAAATTCGATAACATAACCTGAGTCGAGGTCTGCATTTTTATTGATAGTCCCTTCGTATTTTGTTGCATAATCCATCACAAAATGATTTGTAACCGTATCTTTTGGAACTTTATATCTTTCAATTTTTATTAAGTAATTATCTCCCCCACGAAAAACCGTCAGATTTCCCATAAAATCCATGATTAGCTGAAAATCATCATCATCCATCACAGTCTGGCTATTGTTTTGAGTATCAATGTAAAACTCAATACCATCATTGAATGTAATTCTGGGGCTACCACTTTTATCTTTGGCAAGGTCGGTCAAATGCTTGTCAAAGACCTGCAAAATACCGAATAAATGTTCTTCATCAAAACCAAAATTATAGCGTAGTGTATTTGATGATTTGACCGAATGTGAAGTTTGCTTAAAAGAATAAAACGCTAATTTCCAGTCACTTATGTCACCATCAATTTTTGGCGGGGTGTCTTGATAATGAATCTTTATTTGTGAAAACGATGGGTTTGAAAGTAAAAAAAGAAGTATGAGTAAGGCATTTTTCATAAAACCATTTCGTTGTATTTGCTCTTTGCTCAAATTTATAAAATATAGTAGTCACAAATCTAAATTCTATTCAAATTGTTTTATTTCTCTTATTCATGCCATAGGTAATTTATACGCTAAATTCAAGTTACAAATGCAAATTATTATTTGAGAAATTGATTTTATAAAATTCGTTAGAAGAAAAGAATCCTAATTTTTTTTCTTGGCGGCCGGCCGCTGCCGTCTGTTATTGAGTTTATTTTGAACATCGGCCACATGTTGAAGCGAAACATTTTCAAATGACCTTCCTTTGAGAAAATATTGTCTAATTAAGCCATTGGTATTTTCATTTGCTCCTCTTTCCCATGAATGATACGGCTTTGCAAAATAGAAGTTTATATTGAGTTCATTTGCTATTTCTTGATGCCGAGCAAATTTTTCCCTTTATCAGCGGTAATTGTTTAGTTAATTGATAAAATTTGATATAAAACTACTCCCCATAAATCCTCTTCCCACTCGCCCACAAACCAACCAAAGAGCCAAGACTTAGTACCCAAAAAACAGCCAAATTTTCGGGAAATTTTGCCAAAAGAAAATCTATCAATTGAATAGAAACGATAGTAATGGCAAAGCCAATGCTTGTTATGAGCGTAATGATGCTGCCACGCCGCTCAGGCAAAGCAAAACGAGAAACCAAAGTAGAAAATTGCGGAGAATCGCCCACCACAGTAATGCCCCAAATGAGCATTAATACAGAAAAGATGTACAATGAAGAACCAACAACAAATGGTAAAAGCAAGCAACAAACGCCCGAAGTGAAGAGTTGAAACAAAGCAACTTTCCCACTACCAAATTTCAGTGAGAGTAATCCTCCCCACCAACAGCCCAAAAAACCAACTACAATAGTTGCAAAGATTACCATTGGAATATTAATGACATATTCAGGGTGAAAATGTGCATAAATCTTCCAAATTGCTGGAAGAAATGCCCAAAAAGCATATAATTCCCACATGTGACCAAAATAACCAAAGGCGGCAGCACGAAGTTCGGGAAATTTAAAAATGGCAGTTAAGGCTTTAATTGAAAATTGATTTCGCTGAATAGGAAGTGCTTTATCGGGTAGAAATGACCAAAGCAAGAATCCACCAAAGAGAGAAAAGAGGCTTATCCAAAACAGAAAATCTTTCCAAGGAAGTTCAAAACTAATACCTTTCAGCAAGTAAGGAAATGACTTGCCAAGCACCAAAGCCCCGACCAAATAACCCATTGCTCGACCCAAATCTTTGCCGTACCAATCGGAGGCGATTTTCATTCCGATTGGATAAATTCCTGCTAAAAAAAGCCCTGTCAGAAAGCGACTTGACAGCACAAAAAATGGATTAAGCGGTAAAAAAGCTACGCTAACATTTGCCAATGCTCCTAAAACTGCCGAAATTAGAAAAAGCCTAGAACTCAAAACTCGTTCGGGTACGGCAAAGATTGCATTGAGTAATGTACCGATAATAAAGCCCAATTGTACTGCTGATGTGAGCCAGCCACCTAATTTTACGCCTAATTCTGCTTCGATTTGTCCTGCCACAGCATTGCCCGACAGCCAAAGAGTAGTTGAAGCGAATTGGGCAAAAACGAGCATTAAAAGAAAATTAGAGGGGCGTTTAGGGTTTATTGGTGGCAAAATGAACTTGTTTTAGGAATACTTAAAAATTATTCTGTTTAATATTTAAGTAAATTTTTTTGCCAAATCAAAAAAGACGAAATTTAGCAAGCTAAATAAGTTTTTTTTGATGCAGAGTGGCGAAAAAAGCAAATAAATCAACGGAGTTATTTTTTAAGCGTTCCTTAGTATAAAAATCGTTAATTTCTTTCCCTACAATTGGTCATCATCAGCGGGCTTTACTGTTGGTGGCGTGTATTTTTGAGTCGAATCAATGTAACCTCCTCCTTCGCCAGCCGTATAAACGCAGTCGCCTGAAATTGATACTGTTGAAGGCTTCAAAAAAGTGCCTTTTTTGTATTCTAAAGTCTTATCGGCATACACTTTCTGAAAAAATGCTCCCCAAGTTGGCATCGAAAGCCTTGCTCCCTGACCGAGATTTATATCTCTAAAGTGAATCGTCGGGTCGTCGCCACCTGTCCAGCCACCTGCTACAAGCGTTGGAGTAATGCCCATAAACCAACCATCCGAAAAGTTGGAAGTTGTACCTGTTTTAGCAGCAATTTCGTTTCCATCCAAAACCCCATATCTTCCCAATCCTGCGGCAGTTCCGCCAGGCTGCGTAGCTCCACGCATCAAATGTATCATTTTATAAGCCGTTTCTTGACTAATAACTTCCTTACTATCTGAGTAATACTCTTTTATTATTTCCCCATTTTTATCTTCTATTCGGGTTACAAAAATCGGCTCGGTAAACTTTCCTTGATTAGCAAAAACACAATATCCCGACATCAATTCAAACAACGAAACATCTCCAATACCCAAGCATATTGCAGGGACTTCAGGCAAATAGCTCTTAATTCCTAATTTATGAGCATATTTTATAACATTTGAAGCCTTAAATTGATTGATAAGGTAAGCACTAACTGTATTGATTGACTGTCCCAACGCCTGTCGAAGTGTAAGCGAACGATATGAATATTTGCCATCAGAGTTTTTAGGAGTCCAACTTCCCCCTGGAATCGGAATCGTAATTGGTTGATCAATCACTTGTTCGCAAGTCGAAAAGCCATTATCAATAGCCGTTACATAAACAAAAGGCTTGAAAGTAGAACCTGGCTGACGCTTACCTTGATATACATGGTCATATTTGAAATATTTATAATTAATTCCACCAACCCAAGCCTTAATTTGACCATTACGAGGATCCATTGCCAAGAAACTTGAATGTAAGAAATATTTATAGTGCCGAATTGAATCTAATGTTGAAAGTAAAGTATCTCTTTCTCCTTGCCAAGTAAATACCCGCATTTTAGTAGGTTTATTCAGTTCACGCCATACTTTAGTCTCATTACCATCAAAAGCTTCTTTCAATTCTCGAAACCGACTTGTTGTTTTGACAATATTTTCTATATAATTAGGTATTTCTACATATTTCCCTTCTCTTGTCTTCGATTCTAACGACCACGGACGACCTTTGCCTTTCCAGTGAGCATAAAATTTCTTTTGCTGGTCTTTCATATTTTCCCGCAAAGCTTCTTCGGCATAAGTTTGCATGTGCGAGTCAATAGTTGTATAAATTTTGAAGCCTTTTGCATGAATATCATTTTCGGTATAACCTTCTTTTTTTAGCCAATCTTTCAAGAACTGACGAAAGTAAGGTGCCGGTCCAGAATTATGACTTTCAGGTGAATAATTAAGTACAACTGGTTTTCGTTTAAACATTTCGCCTTGTTCGAGTGAAATTTTATTGTATTTTACCATTTGGTCAAAAACAATATTCCGACGATTTTTTGCTGCTTCTGGGTGTAATTTTGGATTAAATCTTGAGGGGTTTTGACACATTCCAACCAACATTGCAGCCTCTTCCTGATTCAATTCGCTTGGTTCTTTCTTGAAGTAAGTTTTTGATGCCGATTTAATACCCAAAGCGTTACTACTAAACTCAACGGTATTTAAGTATTTTTCCATAATTTCCTGCTTCGTATAGCGGCGTTCCAACTTAATAGCAGTAATCCATTCTTTGGTTTTGATTAGCAATTGCTTTAAACCAGGAATATAATAAAATGGACCTTTGTAGAAATCTGTTTCACGAAGTTTGAATAAATTCTTGGCTAATTGCTGCGAAATTGTACTTCCCCCACCTTTACTCTGACCAGTTAAAACACCTGTAACTGCACGCAAGGTACTACGTGCATCAATGCCCGAATGAATGGTAAAACGAACATCTTCGGTAGCTACAAGAGCATTAATAACATTTGGTGAAAGTTCATTGAAATCAATCGGGCTACGGTTTTCGTAGAAAAACTTCCCGATAACTATGCCATCGGAAGAAATTATTTCGGAAGCCACATCACTTTTTGGATTATCAATATCTTCCAAACTTGGCATTTTACCAAATAGCCAAAAAAGGTTAAAATTTACGGCAATCAAATAAATAATGAATGCAATAGAGCTATATTTAGTATATTTCCAAATTTTGGAAATGATATTTTGGTACTTGCCTTTTTCTAATTCAGGAAGGGATACTTTCATTTTTATTGGTTGATGGGTGTTAAAGCACAATTATAAACATAGAATGTTGCAGTTCTACATTTTATCTCTCAATAGTTTATAAAAGCGTTTATTAATAATTAATGGATTTTTCAACTCAGCACACTATACCTCTTCCTCAATCAAATATTCGTCTTTCTTGAAATTTTGTTTGACAAATAATTCGCCAATAAAACCAGCCAAAAATAACTGCGTTCCGATGATGATTGCTACCAAGGCAAGAAAATAAAGTGGGTTGTCGGTTACATTTCTATATCGTAAACCTTGACTAATATTATATAGTTTTTCAAAAAGTAAATAAATTGCCAAAATACTACCAACTAAAAATGAAAGCACGCCCATTGTACCGAAAAAGTGCATCGGACGGCGGCCAAATTTATTGACAAAAGCAACAGTCAGTAAATCAAGAAAACCGAAAATAAAACGTTCGAGTCCAAATTTTGTTGTACCATATTTACGAGCTTGGTGCTGAACAACTTTCTCGCCTATTTTCTTAAAACCATTCCATTTAGCAATAATAGGAATGTTGCGGTGCATTTCGCCATAAATCGTAATACTTTTTACAACTCTTGACTTATATGCCTTCAAACCACAATTAAAATCATGTAATGGCACACCTGATACCCAACGAGAAATACCATTGAAAAGTTTAGTTGGAAGTGTTTTTGTGATTGGGTCGTAACGCTTCTTTTTCCAGCCAGAAACCAAGTCGAAACCATCTTCTATTATCATGCGATAAAGCTCAGGAATTTCGTCGGGACTATCTTGCAAATCAGCATCCATCGTAATCACAACATCACCTTTGGTGTGAATAAATGCTGTTTGAAGAGCCGCTGTTTTTCCATAATTACGAATAAACTTAAACCCCCTAACTGCATGATTATTAGCCGACATTGCCTTAATTACTTCCCAAGAATCATCATCACTTCCATCATCAACAAACAAAATTTCATAAGAAAAATGATGCTTTGCCATTACCCTCACAATCCAATCATGGAGCTCAAGTAGTGATTCGGCTTCATTATAAAGAGGCACAACGATTGATATTTGAAGCGGTTGGTTCATTTTTAACGATCAGCTTTAAGCCGTTAGCAAAAGTTTTTTTTTTGCTAACTATTTTTATTCGGTTTAGATGATAAAAGGTGTCTTTTTAGCTAATTGCCAACAACTCTTTAAAATATCAAATAATAATCTTTCAATAAAGCTCGGAAGTCTTCCGAGTAGGTTTTACTACCTTTTTCGTGAATCTCTAACGTTTCTTCGGGATAATCATGTATTTGTAAGTTTTGAAAAGTAGCAATTATCCTAAAAATTGGTTTTGATTCATCATGTCGAATCAATATTTTTTTTGACAAATATAATTCTTTTTTTTGTGCTAATCGAATCAATTTTTCTACCTCAAAAGGGGGCAAAAGCACTACAAATTTACCATCAGGTCTCAATAAGCGTACCACAGAATCTATTAATGCCTCTAACGTCAATTCAACCGCATGAAGAGCTTTGTTTGCCTGACTATCAGGCGATTTTAAGGATTTTTGGTAAAAAGGTGGATTGGAAACGATTAAATCATAGCCCTGCGGAGAAGAATACGATTTAATATCTTGATGAAAAACTGTAATTTTATCGCTAAATTTACTTTCCGACACATTGTTAACCGCTTGACTATAAGCATTTTCTTCAATTTCTACGGCATCAATATTTGCCTCAGACCTTTGAGCGAGCATTAACGCCAAAAGCCCTGTACCTGTGCCAATATCCAAAATATTTTTTACATTTTCAACATCTGTCGAAGCACCAAAAATACAAGCATCCGTGCAAACTTTCATAGCACAGCGATTTTGATGAATTGTAAAATGTTTGAATGTAAAGGAGTTATTTGGCATTTTTAATTAAATATGAGATACGGGATATGGGATTCGAGACAAATTTTAAAAAAAACTTGTATCCCGATTCTTGTATCTCCTATCTAGAAATTATTTCCTTCCAAAATCAGCAGGATTTTCACCCCAATAATCAGTTTCCCATTTTAGCACTTTATTTGGGTAGTTATTTTCTTGCAACCACTTTACGGCACGTTCCAACAAATCAAAAACTTCGGTATTTCCTGCACCTTCCTCTAATTTTGTATTGGCTTTTTTATTTTTTACCCAACTGATAGCAGTTCGGGAGTCAGAATAAATTGGTAAGAGAGAATTGTTTTTTTTTAAATGAGCCAAAGCATGAACAATCGCCAAAAACTCACCGATATTATTGGTTGCTTGAGGAAATGGCCCTTTGTGAAAAAGTCGTGCCTTGGTTTTAAGATAAAAACCTTGGTATTCCATATCTTTTTTTACCGAATTCCAAGCAGCATCAACTACAACCGACTCTACATTTGGTGGCGGAAAACCAGATTTTAAGAGTTTGGTTTGCTTCTGCTCTGCTTTCTGAACATGCTTCCAATAGTTTTCTACTAAAGCCTTTTCTGCTTCACTTTTCGAGTCGAAAGCCTTATATTTTGCTCCCTGAACTCCCTCAACTTGCCTTTTTGCTTCGTCCCATGAGTCATAAACTCCTTTCTTACGACCCTCCCAAACGGTATAAAACTTTTGTTTCTTTGCCATTTTGCAAAATTGCAGAAATTTGTTGTTCAAAAAAGTAAGTGAGTAAAAAAAATGATAAAATTTTTGTTTTTATAAACAAGTAAGACTTGGGTCGAGCTTTAACTGACGATTAGAAGCCGAATTATGAAAACAATTCTAAATCAATATTTCTGTACCTTTGTGTATGAATTATTTCAAAAAATTACTTGATTTGCTAAAAACTGAGCGTGAAGAAGACCACAATCAGTATCGAAAACTCACCGAACAATCTTCTGTTGCCGAGCGACGAGCCAATGGACTTACGTGGTATCCTGTTGCTATCAGAGGCTCAGAAATGAGTCGTGGCGATTACCTGACTGTAGAAATAGAAAGAACCACGCATCAAGATATTTCGCACCAACTTCGCACAGGAATGCCCGCTGTTTTTTTTGGCAATCACGACCCAAAAACCGACCGTGTAGAAGGAACGATTTCTCACCAAAATGGAAACCGATTAAAAATTACACTTCGTACCGACGAATTGCCAGACTTTGCCCGTGATGGAAAATTAGGCATTGACGTACTTTTTGATGATAATAGTTATGATGAAATGCAAGCCGCACTCAAAATTGCAAATGATTCGGCTGAAAAACCTGAAGGAAATTTGATAAGGGTTTTGACTGGTGAAAAGCAGCCAACATTTCATTTAGATTTGCCAAAATATGACATTCCAAAACTCAATACTTCGCAGCGTTCTGCGGTTCATAAAATACTTTCAGCCAATGAGTTAGCAATCGTGCATGGCCCACCAGGAACTGGCAAAACTACCACTTTAGTACAAGCAATCAAAGCACTAATCAAACAAGACCATAAACAGATATTGGTAGTTGCACCAAGCAATACAGCTGTTGATTTATTGAGCGAAAAACTCCACGAAGAAGGTTTGAATGTGCTACGAGTTGGAAATCCTGCACGGGTTACTGAGCGATTATTGTCGCTAACTTTGGATGCTAAAATGTCGGAACACCCGATGATAAAAAATGCCAAAATACTAAAAAAACAAGCCAATGAATACAAAAATATGGCTCATAAATACAAAAAAAGTTTTGGAAAATCGGAGCGTGACCAACGTAAGTTATTGTTTGAAGAAGCCCACAAAATTATGAAAGAAGTGGGCAATACAGAGCAGTATATTATTGATGATTTGGTAGCAAAAGCTCAGGTAATTACAGCAACTTTAGTCGGCTCAAATCATTATACGGTGCGAAATATAAAATTTCATACAGTAGTTATTGACGAAGCTGGACAAGCTTTAGAACCCGCTTGTTGGATCTCGATTTTGAAAGCTCAAAAGTTAATTTTAGCAGGTGACCACTGCCAATTAGCCCCTACTATTAAGTCAAACGAAGCAGCAAAAAATGGACTCTCGACTACACTTTTAGAAAAATGCGTAGCTCTTCATCCCGAAGCAGTAACGCTTTTGGAAGAACAATACCGCATGAATGAGCAAATAATGACTCATTCGTCAAAGGTTTTCTATAATAATCAACTAAAAGCCCATGAATCAGTTGCCAAACATTTGCTTTTTGCCAATGATGCACCTTTGGCCTTTATTGATACGGCTGGATGTAGTTTTGATGAAAAACTTGATGGTACAAGTACGACGAACCCCGAAGAAGCTGCATTTTTATTTAAGCATTTGAATCTTTTTGTTAATGAATTAAAGACTCATTTTTCAAAAGACAACTTTCCAAGTATTGCAATTATTTCGCCTTATAAACAGCAAATCAATATTCTAAAAGAACAACTCGGACATTCACCCGATTTACAGAATTATTTGAGCAAAATTTCAGTAAATACGATTGATAGTTTTCAAGGGCAAGAGCGAGATATTGTTTATATAAGTCTTACCAGAAGTAATACCGAAGGAGCAATTGGCTTTCTGTCTGACATTCGCCGAATGAACGTAGCTATGACTCGTGCCCGAAAAAAATTAGTTATTATTGGCGATAGTGCAACACTGGCAAGCTCGCCTTTTTATGCCGATTTTATTGCTTTTTCGCAGAAAATTGATGCATATTTTAGTGCTTGGGAGTTTCAAAATTAATTTTGAATGCTTTATTTATTGAATGAGTGAATGTTTTTTCTATCATTCACTCATTCAAAATTGCCCCTATTCCCTTGCTACCTTGCGATATTGCTCAAAAGGGATTTTAAGTAAACTTCCCAAGCGGGCATTTTCTTCGGGTTTCATGTGCGTATCAATTCCGTAAACAATCTTATCACGGTCGAGCGTCATAAATGTTCCAAAAATTCTGTCCCAAATTGAGAAGATATTGCCATAATTTGAGTCCGTATAAGGCAATACGTAGTGATGATGTACTTTATGCATATCGGGCGAAACAAGCACCCAACTCATTGCATTGTCGAGCCATTTTGGAATAACAATATTGGCATGATTAAACTGAGAAAGTAACACCGAAATTGCCTGATACATGAAAACCATCCACATCGGAGCTCCAGCAATCACGATGCCCATTGTCGTGAAAATAAAACGAAAAACGCTTTCTCCTGGGTGATGACGGTTCGCCGAAGTTGTATCAATATTAGTGTCAGAATGATGAATGAGGTGAAAACGCCACATCCATTTCACTTTATGTTCTGTCCAATGCACAAACCATGCTCCTATTAAGTCTAAAAGTAACAAGCCAACGATGGTGAAAGCCCATAAAGGCATTTCGGGCAACCATTGTAAGATTCCAAAATGATTCTGTACCGTCCAGTTGGCCGATTGTAGCAAAATAAAAGCTAATACAAAATTGACAATGATTGACGTAATAGTAAAGAAAATATTGACTCCCGCGTGCTTTATTTTATTGTATTTAAACTGGAAAAGCGGAACGGCATATTCAGCCATCCAAAAGAAGGCAATACCCCCAACTAAAATAATACTACGGTGCGATGAAGGTATGGTGGCAAAATAATCTACTATTTGTTGCATAAAGCTTATAGGGTTTTTAGTTTATAACCCTAAAAATAATGCAAATGTTTCATAAAACAATGATAAATGTAACAAAACCCCACCCGACCCTCCCCGATGGGGAGGGCTTTAAAAATATCTACTTTTTATTCTTTCACTATCTTAAATACCTTTGAATGTTGTTGTTTATCTACGATTTTGAGTAAATAAATTCCTGCCGAATGCTTCGATAAATCTTGATTTAGTAATGGTTTTACGGAGTCCCAAGTACCATTTCCTTGAAAAATTAAATACCCTTGTGAGTTTGAAAGTTTGACTTGTAGCGATTGTTTACTCAAAGTTTCATCCAAACTCAACTCGATTTCGCCCAATGTTGGATTTGGAAAAGCCCTTGCATTCAACGCTATCATGGGTTCGGTGGCTGTTGGCGGAGCGATAAATTGAAATCGAGCAAAAACTGGGATATGGTCGGAGGTTGTAGAAGCATAGTTTTTCAAGAATGTAAACGGTAAACCTACCCCAACTGAATTTGCTAAATAACTGGTTTTCAGCTCATTAGAAATAAAAATATGGTCAATCACATTTTCTTGCGAAATATAAGTGCGGTAGCTATCATCACTCAGAGCCTTTGTGAGGGCTTGCCAACGCTCGGTATCATCCACGTATTTTTTATAACTTGATTCTTTGGTTGAGATAATTGTAGAAACCGTTTCATCAACATCATCATTAAAATCTCCCGCAATGATGATATTTTCTTTCGGAAAATGAGCATCAAGGCTATCTTTTAGCACTTCTACATCATATTTTCTTTGACGATACTGCAATTCTCGGTCGGCTTCAGTGCCAGTTGTTCCGCCTGTATTGGCTCTTGCATGAATACCAATAATGTGCAAACGTTGCTTCACGCCATCAACCGTAACATCGGCAACCATCAAAAAAGGTAAACGTCCACTTGCCCAAAAACGAGCAGGGTCAGATGGATAATTAGGCAAATTTGTTGCACCAGTGAGCAATGGTCGGGTCGAAATATTTTTTACCACATCGGTTTTGTAAATAAAGCAAACTCGTTGGGCATCATCCGCTACACCGCCCGCCGAAATTGCCGATGAACAAACACCTTCATAGCCCTTCATTTTTGCCACTAAATTCTTGAAAGCAGTTGGATTTGCCACTTCTTCCAAGAAAAACAAATCAGATTTGAGCGAATCTAAGGTTTGTAGAACATTGGCTTGTTGTTGTGCTTCGTCAGTTGGACCATTGGCAGTATTTCCGTACCAATAAATATTCCATGCAGCTATGTCGAAAGTTTTGTCGAGTGGAACAGTTGAAATCATGCCTTGGGGTTTTCCAGTACCTGGAATATCAGCTTGTGAGCGAGAATAAACTTGGTAACCATCGTTGAAACGCCCCACAACGCCCGAAATCGTAAAATTTGCTTGTGGTTTTGTACGTCCATCAATGTCAGTTCCTTCCCAGATTCTCACGGTTGCATTCGCTGCTCCTTCGGCAACAGTATAATTTGTATTTGGTAAGAAAACGAACTTTTTATCTGCGAAACTGACATCTTTTACCGAAATCAAATTCCCTTCATTTGCCGATAATTGACTTGTAATAATTGGTTTTGGCGTTAAAACTTTATTTGTCGTGCCGATTTTGGTAAATTCTGAACTTTGAATGTATAATTGCTTACTGATATTGGATAATTTTCCAAAAACCTGCACCGAATCACCCACTGCAATCGAAGTCGAAACATTGCCAATCGGAATACCGCCCGTAGCATCTTGGATATAAACCAAATTATTGATTTCACCAGCCGAAGTTACTCTTCCTGCGAGTTTTACCGATGTCTGCTCAACCAAAGTCTTAACTTTGCTAATAGTCTGAATTTCATTCGATGGCGGATTTACTACTAATTCAATCGCCACTTTTGGGTTACTCTGAATTACTTTTTTATCTAAATTAAATATCAAATTTGTAGTAATACTGCTTTTTTGAGTGCTGGCAATTCTTAAATATATTTTCCCATTATCAATGTTTCCATTTTTATCTATCGGATAAGCAATCGTACTTAAAACTGTGCCTGAAAAGTCTTTTTTGGTTGAAAAATCTAAGCCATCGCCAATAATTTCAAACAAATTTCCTGCAAGATTCCCACCCGAAAATAATAAAGAATCGACAGTTATAGCACTTGTGACTTGCTTCGGTGCTTTTATAATTGTGATATTCGGAGCATCATTTTTGTTGAATAAATCTTCCCATTTTGTAGCCACCACGATTCCATCAACTCGCACCGTTGGAGCATTAGCGGCTGTTCCTTGCCGAAGTGCAATCGTTCCAATATCGCTGTCAGTGTCGCTTTCTGCCGTTGGTGTCGTCGAAATCGGTGTTGTTGGTTCTTTGTCTGTAATCACAGGATTTACATATAAAACCACCTCATCGTCGGTCGTACTTCCACTTTTAATGGTATATTTTAGTACAAAAAGGTAAGTTTTGTTTAATTCATAGACAGTAGCGGCATAATTTGGCATATTACTCGCTTTGGCAACCCCTACTTGAAAACCAGTTCCACTTTTTTTTGCAAACATTTTTCCACGAAAAATTGAACTTAAAGTAGTTGGTCCCAAATGTAAAAAATAATCGCCTGCATCTTGTGCTGCCGACACATTGAGCAAAAACGAAACATAAACTGTCCCATCTTTTACCGAAGGAAAATTGCGGTTAATGTCTTCACCCGAAGTAGTCAAACTTGCGGCACCGTCCATATTTGTTAAACCTGTATATACCAAGCCATCGGCAACCTTGATGGCATTTATTCCTGCTCCGCTATGGGCAGTCCAGCCATTATTCGTGAGCGTTTTACCTGTGGCATATTTGAAATCTTCGGTGAATAACTGGGCAAATAATGAAGCAGAAAGTAAAAATAAAAAAGTAGTAAGTAGCGTTTTTAGCATTGTTTTTGAAGTTTTTTTTACAAATATAGCACGATTAAAAAGATTTGCGAGAGTAGTAAGATTCATTTCCCTGATTTTTTTAATTTAGTTTGCCACCATTTCTTAACTTATTAAGATAGAAAAGGGCTGAAAAATATTTTTCCTTGGAAAAATCTAATTTTAATTCTATTTTTTCTTTTCTTTGTACCAAAAAATATTGCTGAATGAAAAAATGTATTTTCCTTGACCGTGACGGTGTATTAAATGAAGAACAACATAACTATGTTAGTTGTGAAGAAGATTTCATAATTAGAGAAGGGGTTGTAGAAGGTCTTGTTTTACTAAAAAAAGCGGGTTATTTACTCATTGTTGTCACCAACCAAGCAGGAATATCGAAGGGTATATATTCTGAAAATTTAGTAAAAGATTTTCATAATATCTTGCAAAACAAATGCGGAGGACTCATTGACGACCTTTATTTTGCCAAACATCACCCAAGCTATACTTCAAATTCACTACTCCGCAAGCCCGATTCGCTCATGCTCGAAAAAGCAATGGCTAAATACCACATAGACTCTACACAATCATTTATGATTGGCGATGCCGAACGAGATGTAAAAGCAGGAAAAAAAGCGGGTGTAAAAACAATTCATATCACTGGTGGTAAAGAAACAACAGATTTAGCCGACTGGCAATTTAGCAGTCTGTTGGAAGCTTCACAGTTTATTACGAAAGCAGTTTAAAATAACTCAACAATTTTTCTTCTCTACAGCATTTTTAGGCGAGATTTTGCCATAAGCAGGGCATTGCTGACGGCGACATGACGCCATTGCTATAATCATTAAAAGGCTTACTATCAACAATTTAGGCTTCATTGGTAAATATTTTTATTGGTTTTTTCAATATATTTAGTTTTGTGTGGTAGATAAATACCACACAAAATCTTATTTCTAAACGTTATTCTCAAAAGGATTATTTTACACCAACGCCTCTTCTTCCAATTCTTCTATTACTTTTTTGTTCTTTTTGGCAACACCATTGTTAGCTAATTTTTGGGGTTCCGTCTTTTTTTCAGATTGATAGCCCAAAATCTTCATCATTGAATCACTGTCTTGCTCTCCCGCAAACAATTCGGTTGTGATGTTTCCATCATCATCCAAATTTACCAAAACGTGTTGCGGAGCAGGAATTAAGCAGTGCTGAATTCCACCATAACCACCCAATGATTCTTGATAAGCTCCCGTATGGAAAAAACCAATATATTGGTCTTCGTTATCAATGTCGAAAACAGGCAAATACAAATCTTCGGAGTGAGCTTCAGTATTATAAAAATCGGCGGAGTCACAAGTCAATCCACCCAAATTTACTTTTTCATACGGACTGTCCCAATTATTGACAGGCATCATGATATATTTCTGACCAATTCCCCACGAATCGGGCAATTGCGTAATAAACGAGCCATCAATCATGTACCATAATTCACGGTCATTTTGCTGTTTTTTGTCGATGACTTTATAAATAACTGCTCCACTTTCACCAACGGTATAGCTCCCAAATTCGGTAAAAATATGCGGAACTGGTACATTATTTTTATTACAAATCCATTGAATATTTTCAATTATTTCGTCAATCATTGCTTGATAATCGTAATTGAAAACCAACGAAGTTTGAATCGGTAAACCTCCACCAATATCAATCGAATCAAGTTCTGGACAAATCTTTTTCATCTCGCAATATTTAAACATAAAACGAGTCAGTTCCGACCAATAATAAGCATTATCTTTGATGCCAGCATTAATGAAAAAGTGCAACATTTTGAGCTTAAAACGTGAATTTGGCTTAATTTTTTCCAAATACAAACTATTAATATCATTGTAACGCACACCTAAACGAGAAGTATAAAAAGCAAAATTTGGCTCTTCGTCAGTCGCAATTCTGATGCCTACACTAACAGTTTCGGCGGTAGAGTTTTCGAGATAATAATCAATTTCTTTCAGATTATCTAAGATAGGAATACAATTTGTAAAGCCATCATTATGCAAGGCTGAAATATCTTCCAAATATTTCGGTCGTTTATAACCGTTTGAAATGATATAAGTACTCTTATTAATTTTTCCTTCTTCATACAAAGCCCTGATAATATTAATATCAAAAGCCGATGAAGTTTCTAAATGCACATTACTCTTTAAAGCAGTTTCTATCACAAACTTAAAATGTGATGATTTCGTACAATAACAATAAGTATAGTTACCTTTATAATTATACTTTTTCATAGCATTTCTGAAAAGCAATTTGGCATTATCAATATGCTCGGCTATTTTTGGCAAATAGCTTATTTTCAGTGGCGTGCCATATTGCTTGATAATATCAGTCAAACGAACGTTATTAAAAAGGAGTGTATGGTTATCATCAACACCAAATTCCCGAGTTGGAAATTCAAATGTTTGTTCTATAAGATCTATGTAACGTTTCATGTCAACTGGAAATTTGAAAAATATGTGCAAATGTCATATTAAATTAAGAACTTTGCAATGAATTTATTAGCTTCTTTTGGCTTTTAGCAATTAGCTATTAGCATTTAGCTTAAAATAAGATTCTCTCAAATTGAGAAACTAAAGTTTTCTATTAAAATTTAAAAGCCAATAGCTAAACGCTAACGGCTAATAGCCTTTCTTATGTCCAAAAAAATACATTTTATTGCTATTGGCGGTGCTGTGATGCACAACCTCGCCCTTGCTTTACACAAAAAAGGGTATCAAGTTACTGGTTCGGATGATGAAATAAGCGACCCATCAAAAAGCCGCTTAACGGCAGTAGGTATTTTGCCTCTTGAACTTGGTTGGTTTCCTGAAAAAATAACGACAGATTTAGATGCCGTTATTTTAGGAATGCACGCCTTTGTTGATAATCCAGAATTAGCAAAAGCCCAAGAATTAGGTTTGAAAATATATTCTTTTCCTGAATATATCTATGAACAAAGCCTTAATAAACAAAGGGTTGTAATAGCGGGAAGTCATGGTAAAACCAGCATTACAAGCATTATTCTGCATGTTTTGAAGTTTTATAACCGAAAATTTGATTATTTGGTTGGGGCTCAAATCGAAGGTTTTGATATAATGGTTGAACTCAATGACGATTCGCCAGTAATTATTATCGAAGGCGATGAATATCCTGAGTCGAAGATTCATCTCAAATCAAAGTTTTTGTTCTATCATCCACACATTTGTTTGATAAGTGGCGTTGCTTGGGACCATTTCAATATTTTTACAACTTTTGAAAGTTATGTACAAACCTTTGAAGAATTGGCAGATGGTTTGCCAAAAGCAGGAACAATTATTTATGATGAAACCGACGATATTGCCAAAGTTATAGGTGAAAAAGACCGTGCCGATGTATCTAAGTTTCCTTATAAATCTCATCCATATAAAATAGAAAATGGAAGATGTGTTTTGCTGACTGATAAAGGTGAAGTGCCATTAGAGATTTTTGGAGAGCATAATATGAAAAATCTTAACGGAGCAAAAATTATTCTCGACCGATTGGGAGTGACCGATGAAGAATTTTATGAGGCTATAAAGCATTTTACTGGGGCATCTAAACGCTTGGAAAAACTTGGAGAAAATATAAATACTTTGGTTTATAAAGATTTTGCTCATGCACCATCAAAACTTGAGGCAACTACAAATGCCACCAAGTCACTGCATCCAAATCGTCGACTGATTGCTTGTTACGAATTGCATACATTTAGTAGTTTGAACAAAGATTTCTTGCCCCAATATGACCAAAAAATGGAAGATGCCGACTTGGCAATTGTTTTCTATTCGCCACATACGCTCGAAATGAAACGTTTGGCCATCATTTCGCCTGAAGAAATAAAAAAGGCATTTGGCGATGAAAACTTAATGATTTTTACTGATAGTCAGCAACTTAGAGATTTTTTAATGAGTCAAAACTGGTATCAAACCAATCTATTGATGATGTCTTCTGGTACATTTGGTGGAATAGATTTAAATAAACTATCGGCCGATATTTTGGCAAAAGACGTAAAAGAGGAATTTCCCAAAGTAAAGGTTATTTCACAACCAAAAGAAGATAAATCTTGGTCAGGATTACTTTCGCAATTTAAAAAAGCGTTCGATTAAGTTTAAAGGTCTGAATGCTGTAATAATGCTAATAATTCAGACTTTTAAATGTTTATACATTTATTTTGCTAATGACTGAAAGATGGTTTTTTATTCATTTCTAATGAATATGAAATTTGATAAAGAAAATGGAAGAAATTAAAGAGTCAAAAAAAGTTATCCCTCCAATAAGAGCTACAATACCATTTAAAACTTATCCCACAGAAATTTGGAAGGAGTTTTTTCCCGAAGGACAAACGAGGCGTTATATGGTTTCAAATTTAGGACGAGTAGCTTCTTTTTATAAAGATGTAAATATAGATGGGTATATCTTAAAATTGACGAGTGGAGAGGTGAAAAGTGGGTTAAAAATTTCGCTTAAAAGATATTATAAAGATGATAATGCTAAAAGTGTAGCTGAAAATCAGTCTTTTCCAGTTCACAATTTGGTTGCTGGGCAATTTTTAGAAAAAACTGACCCCGACCAAAAGAGAGTGCTTCATATAGACTATGATAAGACGAATAATTTTGCTTCAAACTTGAAATGGGCAACCCTCGATGAAGCCTTGGCACATCTAAAAGCAGACCCATCATTCAAGCCAAGAACCAAGGGGCTAAAATTGAATGTTGATAGAGTACGACTTATTAAAAAGAAACTTGCCGAAGGAAAAACTAAGCAAACAATATTGGCGAAACAATTTGGTTTGTCAGAAATGGCAATTTATCGCATAAAAACAGGCAAAAACTGGGCAGATGTGAAGATTTAAAGTGATCAATAATTGATTACTTATGGCTAGTAAATACAAAAGTTAATAGATAGTTGAATGAAAAACGATACCCAATATTTTTAAAAACTTATTGGATAGACTATCAACAATCAACTATCTATATTTCCAAAAAGTCCAAAGTTTTCTATTTCTTAAGTAGCTAAAATCTTCTTCATTTTCGTAGGCTTCACGCTCAAAACTGATTTGTCGATAAGCCGCCCAACCACTTCGGCATTGGGCATAATGATAAAGCCACTCTACTAAATACCAGATATAAAAAGGAATTATCAATAATTCTAATTGTTGCCGAATATGGATTCGCTCATGGTTGAGCAAAACCATACTCGGCTTTTTTGGTTGAACAATAATGAACGGAAAAAGCGTAATTCCTTGTATTTTTTTGAATGGAACCCCTTTAATGATTATCATTTTTTATTTCACAAAAACATCTTTGATCGGCTTTCCTACGCAGCCATTTGGCTCTAAAATATTGAGCAAAGCTGCCAATGTTGCTGCAATATCTGAAATATAAGTTTGCTCAACAGTTTCTCCCTGTGGAATTTTCCAGCCATACCAGAGCAAGGGTACGTGGCGATCGTATTGCCACATCGTTCCATGAGTTGTTCCTTTCTTTGAACCATAAAACCATGCTGGTTCAAGCAAAAGCATAATATCACCGCTACGTTTGGGGTTATAAAGATTTTCAACAAGTGCTTTATAATATGGGGGAATAACGGCTGAGCTTAAATCATGTAGATTTACAACCTGATAAACCGATGAGCCAAGCGTAAGGGTTTTCTCTTTCACAAATTCATACATTTGACTCATTGTCACATTTTTCTGTTTCATCAGTGAATGGTCTAAATATATCTGATAATTATCTTGGGCTTTTATCCATTTTCCTTCTCCAAATTTTTCAACCATTTGCCCATTCAGATAATTAAATTCCTTCGCTCCCTCGCCAACACCTGCTGGAATCTTGTGTTTTTTCAAAAATCCAGGAATATCCGCTACTCCGTGGTCGGCGGTTAAGAAAACCAAATAATTATTTTTGCCCAAGGTAGCGTCCAAATTGCTAAGAATTTCAGCAATATCGCGGTCAAGGCGAAGATAGGTGTCTTCAATTTCAATCGAATGAGTACCCGTTGCATGACCCACATAATCAGGCGTTGAAAAACTCAGACACAAGAAGTCAGTTTCTTTTCCTTGACCCATAGCTTCATTTTTTAGCGTTGCCAATGCAACTTCTTTCGTAATTGTATTACCATAAGGCGAAGTTAATAATGCACCATAGTTACTAACTGTGTGCGGAAAAACTGGCAATTTTTCGCCAGACAACACATTTTCATATTCTTGGTTATCTTCTTCACTTTCGGTATATTGCTCAATTGGCAGCAAGGTTTCCCACTTCTGAGAAATCAATTTATCGGGCATTTTCTGAGCATTGAAATCTTTCATCCATTGTGGCAATTCCTTCATGTAGTAGGTACTGCTAATCCAATTCCCTGATTTAGCATCGAACCAATAGGCAGCATCTGCTGAGTGTCCCGCTGGTAAAATACCTCCTCTATCTTTCACTGCTATTCCGATAACTTTCGAACGAAACGATGTAGCTAATTTAAGTTGATCTGTAATGGTGGTCGTGTGCATATTTACAGGCGATCGCTTGCCTTCAATAGCTGTAACATCTGTTCCAACTGCACGCACAGTTGTATCTTCAGCTACATAAACCGAGCGATTTGCCAAAGGATCGTACCACTCATTGCCAATGATACCATTAACAGCTGGTACTGAGCCTGTATAAACAGCGGCATGCCCTGGGCCTGTAACGGTGCTTGCGTAGTGATAATGGTTGTTTTTACAATTAAAACCTTGATTCATGAGTCTTTTGAAACCGCCTTCGCTATATTTATCATAATAACGATAGAGATAGTCGTAACGCATTTGATCAACCATTATTCCCAAAACTAATTTTGGTTTGGCAGCATAAACAACCGTTTTCTTTTTTTGAGCGAAAACGAAAAGCGGTAATGTTATTAAAAGAATCAGATAAATTAAATGTTTCATGTTGATGATTAAAAAAGTGGTTGATGCCTCAAAAATAGTTATCTTCTTTTAGAAACGTATAGAAGCATCGTTAATTTATTAAAAAGAATAATTCAAAACAGAAAACAAAACTATACCGATTTCAATATTTTATAGTAATAATCACCAAATAGTACAACTTTAATTGAATTTTAACCCTCCATTTTTATTTTGTTTCATTCAAAAAGATAAATTTGTGTGTTAAACCTTTAAACATGTAGGTTAATTAGAAGAATTTAAGCTATTTATGAAAACTTTTTTTGTCTTGATATTCATTAGTTTTAAGCTCATCGCCTTTCCCGTAGGCAATGGAAAAGCTATGTTTTCATTAGACACGAAAACACCCATTGTCAAAGAATTTCAAAATGCTGTTAATATTGCTTCTTTTGACGAAGAGTTGAATGAAACCGAAGAATCTGAAAATGATTCGAAACACACCATTGTAGAGAAATCAAGTTTTCGTATCCATGATTTCTTTTCTTCACTACTTACACTAAGCAACCCTATTTGGGCATATTCTTCGCAACCGCATTCTTGCCAGCAGCTTTATAGGCTGTTTTTAAATTTTCGTCTTTGATTTTACAAAATTTCATCTACAATCCTGAACATTTCAGCATAATTCTGCCTTGCAATAAACTCATAATTTATTGTTAGTCAGTATTCTACAAAGAAAACCACACTGTCTCAGCAATTAATCATTCGTGAATCTGTTTCAGTATTTCTGTCAATAAAACTAATAGTATGTCTATGAAAGTACAACATTCAGAAGGGTTGCCGCTACAATTTGATGAACATCATGTTATCGATAAATTGAAGCATTATTTACCAACGCAAACGCCACTCAAAGACTTTATCCACCACAATACGCTACACGCTTTTCAGGGAATGAAGTTTTATGATGCTATTTTTAAAGCGTCCGAAATTTTTGGTTTTGAAGTTACATTTCCAGTCGACGATTATCGAGAATTGTATCGAAACGGACGAATTCGTGCTGACATTCTTTCCAAAGTAATCAATGAAAGAAAAGGAGAAAAAGACTCGGCGTTTTGGAAAAAAAATGCACTCACCAAACAATATACTGACCCATTTGCACCAAGAGTGGGTCGTTTGAGAGCCAATTGGAAATCAATTTATAAAATTGATTTAGATACACTTGTTCAACCATTATTATTCAGAATCCTGAGTAGTTATTTAGACCAAGGCATTGCCTTATGGCATTTTCCGAATGAAGATAAAGGTTTGCTATATGCGATCAAAGAACTTGAAGAAAATAGCATGAGCAGTTTTTTTAAATCAACCAGAGCCAAACAGCTTTTATTAGACGAAAATAGTTCTATCGAAAAATTATTGTCTATTGTAGTTGGTAAGGAAGAATATTTCGAGCAGTATATATTCGACCAACAATTTAGCCATCGTGGTTGGAGTGGTATGGTTTCTACCATTGAAGACCAACCAGACAGTGTATTATATCCTAAAAAAATTGCCTTACACGACCTAATCGTTTTAGACCTTCTGTTCGAAATTGATGCCTTAGATACCACTTTAGGAGACCGTTGGCAACCATTATGTGCCAATATTAGTACAAAACCACTTGATTTATTTGCTGATATAAAAACCAGCGAATTGCATGAAGTTTTGATGATTTGGCAAGATTCTTTCGAATGGAGCTATTATGACGAAGTGCTTTCGGCTCTGAAACACACCAAACAAAACAAGAAAGACAAAAAAGACATAGTCAAGAAGACTTTCCAAGGTATTTTTTGTATTGATGAAAGAGAAGATTCACTACGCCGACATTTGGAAGGAACTGATCCCGATTGCGAAACTTTAGGTTGTCCTGGTTTCTTTGGTGTCGAATTTTATTTCCAGCCACAAAATGGAATGTTCTACGAAAAACTTTGTCCAGCACCTGTTACTCCAAAGTATTTGATAAAAGAATACGATGTAAAAGAAAAGCGTAAACACGAATTCTTATACACAAAGAAAACCCATTCGTTTATTGAAGGATTTTTTATTTCGCTTTCTTTAGGAGCAGTAGCTGCATTTAGATTGGTACAAAATATTTTTAGTCCTAAAATGAGTCCTGCCATTTCAGATGCCTTTGCTCATATGAATTTGAATGGACAATTACATTTTGAAAATAAAAGCCCCGATGATAAAGAAAATGGTTTACAATTAGGCTTTACCATAGACGAGATGGCATTGAGAGTTGAAAACTTACTTCGAGGCATCGGAATGATTAAAGACTTCGCTCCTATTGTTTATATAACTGCTCATGGTTCGAGCAGTGCCAATAATCCGCATCATGGAGCTCACGATTGCGGTGCTTGTAGCGGACGACCAGGCTCGGTCAATGCCAGAGTGTTTTCGGCAATGGCAAATCATCCTAAAGTAAGAGCGATTTTGGCTAAAAATGGTTTGGTCATTCCTGACGAAACTCAATTTGTTGGTGCTTTGCACGACACCGCCAGCGATGAAATTGCCTTCTATGATGAGTCTATTCTATCAACCAATAATGCAGCTTATCATATAAAAAACAAAGAAGCATTCGAAAATGCTTTAGACCTTAATGCCAAAGAGCGTTCACGTAGGTTTGCTTCGATTGATACCAAACAAGACATCAAAAAAGTACGTAAAGCAATTCGTAAAAGATCGGTTTCGTTGTTTGAGCCTCGCCCCGAATTAGGACACGGCACAAATGCTTTGTGTTTTGTAGGGCATAGAAGTTTGACCAAAGATTTGTTTTTAGACCGACGTGCTTTCATGAATTCGTATGATTATAAAACCGACCCTACGGGCAAATTGCTCTTAGGAGTGATGCGACCATTACCACCCGTTTGTGGCGGTATAAATTTGGAATATTATTTCTCCCGAATGGATAATTACAAATTGGGTGCCGGCACAAAACTACCTCATAATGTGGTTGGGCTGATTGGTGTAGCCAATAGTAGTGATGGCGATTTACGCCCAGGCTTACCACTACAAATGATTGAAGTGCATGACCCTGTTCGCCTGATGATTTTGGTAGAACATTATCCAGAGGTTGTTTTGAAAACTATTCAAACTGAAGCTACTTTATACGAATGGTTTAATAATGGATGGGTACAGTTGGTAGCTATTCACCCTGATACAAGTGAGTTTTATTACTTCAAAAATGGTGAATTTACTCAATATATTCCAATAGGCGATAAAGTCAAAACTTTCAGTGATGTAAACAAGTTTTTGGAAGCTGCCGAAAGAATGGAAATGGTAACCAACCATATTTCGCATGCTACTAAAGAAAACCTTCCTATTCACATAATCGAAAAATAGATATGATAAATCAATTGCTAATATATTTTATATTAATTCCTTTTGTTGGACTGATTCTGAGTTCATTTTTTGCCAACAAACAAGAATCCATTATTTACGGAATTACGATCACAACCATTGTTACTCATGTGCTTGGGGCATTGGCTTTTACCATATTTTGGCTTCTAGGAAAAGATTCTACCATTTTTTATGAAGGAATTGACCTGTACAAGACCAGCAACACCCATTTTTCGATTGATTTTTATTTCGACAAAATCACTGTCTTTTATGGCATGATAGCTTCAATAATTACTTTTTTGGTGAGCAAGTTCAGTCGTACCTATATGCACCGTGACAAAGGTTTTAAGCGTTTTTTTAATAACGTTTTGTTCTTTTATCTTGGAATTAATATCATCATTTTTGCAGGAAATTTCGAAACGCTTTTCATAGGATGGGAAGTTATCGGTATTGCTTCATTTCTCTTGATTTCGTTTTACAGAGATAGATATTTGCCTGTTAAAAATGCCTTGAAAGTAATTTCATTCTATCGTTTGGCCGATATTTTCTTGTTATTGGGTATTTGGGTTTGCCACCATGTATTTGAGCGTAGTATAACCTTCCAAGAATTACATGATTTGCAAGTACAGCATCTACCCATTATCGAAAATGATGCCTTCAAATTAGCTATTCCTTTGATATTTTTGGTGGTAGCTTTGATAAAATCGGCTCAGTTTCCATTCTCATCTTGGTTACCCCGAGCAATGGAAGGGCCCACAACGTCAAGTGCTATTTTCTATGGTTCGCTATCGGTGCATATTGGGGTTTTCTTGCTTCTTCGCACCTCGCCATTATGGGAAGACAATACTTTGTTTAAAGTAATTGTTGTCTGTTTTGGACTGTTTACGACATTTACAGCCAACGGAATTGCAAGAGTTCAATCAACCGTAAAAACCCAAATTGCCTATTCTTCTATTGCCCAAATCGGACTTATGTTTGTCGAGGTAGCTTTGGGTTGGCATTGGTTAGCACTTTTCCATTTTGCAGGAAATACATTTTTGAGAACTTATCAATTATTAGTTTCTCCATCGGTGCTAAGTTATATGATTCACGACCAGTTTTTCAACTTCATTAAACCACAAAATCAAATCAAGACAAATTTCTGGGGAAAAATCAGAATGACGATTTATGTTTTGGCAATAAAAGAATGGAATTTAGATTGGTTTATGTACAAATGCCTTTGGAATCCTCTGAAATCATTAGGAAACTCATTGACTTTTATTAGTAACAAAGGCATTTTCTTCTTCTTTGTTCCTGTTTATGCCATTAGCTTATTTTTGGTTTATAACGACCACTTAATCCCTGTAAATATTAAAGGTTATTTGCCAATATTATACACAATTATTGGTTTAATAATGATTCTGAAAGCATTTACTGAAAGAAAAGATGCACGAATGGCTTGGTTACTAATCATTCTCAATCAGTTATTTACTTCCTTATCAATTGCCTTCAACGAACAATTTGAGTTTAGTCAAATTCATCTCTATCTGAGCGGAATCGTTGTCTCAGGAATAATTGGCTATTTAATATTAAGAAAATTAGTGAAAGAAAAAGAATCGGTTTCTTTAGATGGTTTTCACGGACATTCTTATTTATATCCAACATTAGGCTTTGTTTTCTTAATTGTTAGTTTAGGTTTATCAGGTTTTCCTATCACGCCTACATTTATCGGTGAAGATATCATCTTGGGCCATATTCATCAAAATCAATATCTCATGATTACGCTCACTGCCATGAGTTTGATTCTCGATGGTTTAGCTATTTTCCGAATTTATGCTCGCTTATTTTTGGGGCCTCACTATAAAATGAATCACGAAGTAGCTTATAGAAGTAGTTAAAAAATGACAGTTAGCTGTGAGCTACATGGCCTTTAGCTTTCAAGAATTTTATCAGTATCATTTTGAAATATTATTTAAAAACAGGATAATAGCAAAACGCAAAAAATGGAAACAGAAAACAAAAACCTAAAACTTCCTCTCGACGGCTTGGCTGGCTTGAAGGAAAATTTTTCAACTGATGCAATTTCAGGCTTTATTGTATTTTTATTGGCCCTTCCGCTAAGTTTAGGAATTGCCAAAGCATCAGAATTTCCCCCAATAATGGGCTTAATAACTGCCATTATTGGCGGTATAATAGTTAGTTTTTTTATGGGCTCTCGCCTTACAATTAAAGGGCCTGCCGCAGGTTTAATTGTGATTGTAGCAGGTGCAGTTGGCGAGTTTGGTGGTGGCGAAATAGGCTGGCACTTCGCTCTCGGAGCAATGGTAGTTGCTGGTATTGTTCAAATTTTATTTGGTGTTTTCAAATTAGGTAAGTTAGCCGATTTCTTTCCCCTCTCGGCAATTCATGGAATGCTGGCCGCCATCGGTTTGATTATCATTGCCAAACAGATCCCAGTTTTATTAGATGTTGCACCTGCAATGGTAAAAGGAAAAGGACCAATCGAATTGTTGGCTTCCATTCCTACTTTTATAATGCACATGGATCCTAAGGCTACTTTGGTTGGTCTGGTGAGTTTAACAATCATGTTGATTTGGCCATTTATCAATCACCCAATCAAAAAAATACCAGCTCCGTTGATGGTTCTTTTATTCGCAGTTCCCGCCGAATTGATGTTAGATTTTCAAAAAACAGAGCCTGCTTATGCCTTGGTTCATATCGGAAATCTATTAGAAAACGTTAAAATTAATGTCGATTTTGCAGGTTTTGCACAAACAGGTGTTTTCATCAAATATGTAATTATGTTTGCATTGGTAGGAACATTGGAGTCGTTGCTGACAGTAAAAGCGATTGATATGCTCGACCCATTTCGTCGCAAATCTGATACCAATAAAGACTTAATTGCAATTGGAATTGGTAATACTTTAGCCGCCATTTTAGGTGGTTTACCCATGATTTCTGAAGTAGCTCGTAGCTCATCAAACGTTAATAATGGAGCAAAAACCCGTTGGGCCAATTTCTTTCACGGATTTTTTATCTTGGGCTTTGTATTATTAGCTTCGCATCTTATCGAACTCATTCCAAATACAGCATTGGCAGCCATGTTGATTACGGTCGGTATCAAATTAGCTCATCCAAAAGAATTTATTCAAACTTTTAAAATCGGAAAAGAACAATTAGCTATCTTTTTAGTTACTATTTTCTTTACATTATTTGAGGATTTATTGGTTGGAATCGCCGCAGGTATGTTACTCAAAATTATCATTCACTTGTTCAACGGAGCTCCTATTGGTTCGCTTTTCAAAGCTCCAGTAATTGTTTCATTTACTGAAGATTCTTATTTAGTTGAGATTGAAAAATCAGCAGTATTTACTAATTATTTAGGAATTAAAAGTAAATTAGATGCTATTCCTCCAGGCTTTAATATAACGATTGACTTAAAAAACACCAAATTGATTGACCATTCGGTAATGGAAAATCTTCATCATTTCGAGCATGATTATAATGCAAATGGTGGTCATGTTTCTATCATTGGTCATGAATCTCATACGCCAGTTTCGAAGCATCATTTAGCTGCCAGAAAAAAACAAATATCATAAATATTTTTACAGGATAGAACATAAGCTACTGAAACAAAAATAGAACATAAGCTACTGAAACAAAAGAAGTATTGAAGGTATAATTTGAAGGCTTAATCGCTTAAATTATGTACTTTCACTTCTTTTGTTCTCATAGCTGATATTTCTATACACCAATTTTAAAAATTCACTTTCCTGCTACCAATCACATATAATCGTTTTTCTATCAACGTGTGTTTAAATGAAATTTATCAGCAAAACTAAAATTGACTAATTTATGAAAACTTTTAAAAATATAATCCTAAAAATATTTTTGTTAATCGCCATCTTTGGCTTGCCTTCACAAGCTCAAATCAAAAGTCAAAACAATGATATTTGGTTGCATTATGTCGGCAAAAATATGCTTACCAAAAAGCTATCCTTTACTTTAGAAGGCTCTATGCGATATGCCAATGGTTTCAGTCAAAAACAGCAATATTTCATTCGCCCATCGTTTGATTATCAACTAACTAAGCATTTTTTGGGGAGTATTGGATATAGCCATTATAATACTTATGTCTATGGAAGTCCTGCCATTAATAAAAGACAAATTCCCGAAAACCATGTTTGGCTACAAGGTACTTTAAACCATCAATTTGGTGATTTGAAACTAACTAACCGTTTGCGAGACGAATTTCGTTTTGTAGGCATTGCATCTGCTCCAAGCGGTTCTACTGAATACTCGATAAACGATTATAAATACCGAAATCGTCTCCGTTACATGGTTTTAGCAACCTATCCAATCTTGAAAAAAGACAAAAAAACCACCTTGTTTGGTATTTTAGGTGATGAGGTATTCATGAATATTGGTGCTTTAGGAACAGATTTAAGTAAAAACAACGTAGGGAAGACTTTCATGAACCAAAACCGAATTATTGCTGGCTTGGGCTATATCATTAATCCGCATCATCAAATACAGTTGAGTTATATTCATCAAAATATTTGGAATTTCTCTGATACGATTGAAGAAAGCAACCCGACGGTAAGGATTTCGTATTTGACTAACTTTTCGTTTGCTAAGAAATAAAAGCTTTAGTGATTGTTTTGAAAAGTCTCTGTTTGTTTTCAAATAGGGACTTTTTTATTGCTTAACTCAAACATTCATTTGTAATTTTGTGTTATTATTGTATAAATTTGTTTGATTATATTATGCTTCTAAAGTTTTTAATAGTGCTTGGCACATTTGCATTCATGGAATTTATGGCGTGGTTTGCCCATAAATACATCATGCACGGTTTTGGCTGGGGGTGGCACGCCGACCATCATAATCATCGCAAAGGTTTTTTCGAGAAAAACGATTATTACGCAATCGTTTTTAGTATCGTTGCTTCATCAACAATCATTTATGGCAATACCCACGCCGATTTCTGGTATTTAACTTGGTTTGGTGCGGGCGTAACTTGTTATGGAATTGCCTATTTTGTTTTTCATGATATTATTGTGCATCGTCGAGTGAAGATAAAATTTGTAGCCAAAAGCAAATACATGAAGAGAATCATGCACGCTCATTACATTCACCACAAAGTACATACAAAAGAAGGTGCAGAGGCTTTTGGGTTTTTGTACGCTCCCGAAAAATACGAACCAAAACAAAGAGAATAGTTAGAAATAATTTAAAAAAACGACCAATCACAAAATATGAACGACCATTTAGAGAAAATTAAAAAAGTAACTGAACCTTTAAGACAGCAAATTATTAACCATAAAGTTTACTCAGCAATCAATGACATCGACGACTTGAAGGTTTTTATGCAATATCATATTTTTGCTGTTTGGGACTTTATGTCATTATTAAAATCTTTACAAAACAGTTTGACCTGTACTTCCGTGCCTTGGTTTCCTAAGGGTTCGGCAGACACAAGACACCTTATTAATGAAATAGTTGTTGGTGAAGAAGCTGACATTGATAGTTTTGGGAACAGGAAAAGTCATTTTGAACTGTATCTGGACGCTATGCACCAATGCGGAGCAGACATTTCTCAAATTGAAAAATTTATAACAGTATTAAAAAAGACAGAAGACTTTAATTCAGCTTTTATTGCTTCCGAAACACCTAAAGAAGCTCGTAACTTTGTTGAATTTACATTTAAAATTATCAGAAGCAATAAAGACTATTTACAATCGGCAATATTCACATTTGGACGTGAAGACCTTATCCCTGGAATGTTTATTTCTATAGTAAATGACATTCATAAAAACTTCCCAGATAGTATTTCAATTTTCAAATATTATCTTGAAAGACATATAGAGGTTGACGGAGACCATCATAGTCATCTTGCATTACAAATGACATCAAACCTATGCGGGTCAGACGAACAAATTTGGAAAGAAGCTGAAAATGCGATTATCGAATCTTTACAAAAGCGTATTGACCTTTGGGATGGTGCATACAAACAAATAATTAATAGAGCCACTACTGCTAACATTAGGTTTTGAAATAGTGAGGCTTGACGGAATAAGCCCCAACATTTGTAATTCTATTGTGCCGCATCGGTGGTTCGATTCAGTTATGAGCGACGGAATGCTCAATCCCCACTATCGCAAAGCCCTGTTCGTTGTTGGTATGACCAAAAAAGGTGTACATCTAATAGAAATGATATACACCTTTTTAATTATAAAACAACGTAAATACTACTTATCAATTACCATTCCGAAGACCCTTCATTATTATTGAATAACATCAATATACTACATAAATAACTGATTATTAAATAATTATACTTCAAAATAAATATTTCAATAGTAAATTGTTTTTAGCACGATTTTTGCTCCATTTAGTAACAAAACGACACTACAATTCGTCTATTTATGAAAAAAACTGCTAAAAATTTAATATTGTGTTTATTGATTAACCAATCAATTGCTCAAACAAATAGCATACTTTCGGAGTCAGTATATCGCAGCTTCTATAACGAAACCATTACCATTCGCCCAGATAATCCTGAAAAAGTGATTAAGAAGCGTTATGGCGTATTTATTGACACAACTCGAAATTCGGTTTTCTGTAAAAACCTCGACGAACGAACCGAATTTGATGATTATCACCAATCACTAATTTATCGAGCGTGTCGAGATTTTAAGGCTTCAAAAAAAATAAAACAATTGTGGTCATTTAAAGACGATCCTGTGTATAGTTCTCTTCCAAAAAAATGGTTTGAAGCACAAGAACTCAATGGAAAAACTTATATTTTCTGCCCAAAAGTACTGAAAGGTCATTATTATTTCCATCTCACCGACTCCACAATTATTGTTAGTAAAGGAGAAGGCCCAAATACTTATTTCATCAAATCGGTAAAGAAAGTTCAAAACTCAATCATCATCGAATGTTTTCAAGGGTCTAAATTTACCATAAAAGTACTTGATGAAAAGACTCATTTGGCTATTTGGAAAATTGAAGATACGAGTTTTGAGCGAGGAGTACACTATCGCTTATCGGTGCCTGTGAGCAGCTTCAAGTACTACAATATGATTGTCAATCACAGTGCCGAAGATAAAGTACCTGACGACTTTATTTTTGATGAAATAGACTACGAAAATTTCCTTTCTTTTAAAGTAGAAACTAAGGAAAAGTTTTGAGATGGAGTGGACATTCAGTCAATCTATAGAAGATTTTTTTTAGGAGCTGAAAGCTCCTAAAAAACTATCGCCTTTGTTACTATTCAGGTGATTTAATTATAATTTTTCAATAAAATATATAAAATTATAAAGAATTTTTGAGTGATTTCAGAAAAACAGCCTCAAATCGTATTTTTCTAATA
>NZ_JAYWCU010000161.1:0-17140 GCF_043780375.1 Emticicia sp.
GTAGCACATTTGATGAACGTAGATGGCATGAATAAATATTTTGGACTAAATCCTTTTAAACCCGAATATACAGCTTTGATTTTCGCAATGATATTATTGCTATCTTTAGCAAGAATTTATAAATATTCAAGATTGTAAAATCAATTTGTTCAGTAAAAATGATAAAAACTAAATATATAATATTTTCAAAATAAATTGAAAAATACTTTATACCTGTGCATCTTTGCACTCTTATTTCTATCTTGCTCACCAAAAATGAACATTGATACATACAAAAAAAGCCAAATAATCTTTGGTAGTGGTGGCGGCTTTACTAACTTGGTAAACGAATATCGGCTTTTAGAAAACAAAAAACTGTATCATAAAAGAAGCACTGATTCTACTTTTACAGAATTGGGCAAACAAAATACTGATACTGTCAGGGTACTTTTTGGCAAAACAAAAGCCTTATTTGAAGATACAACAACATTTCATAAACCTGGAAATATCTATTATTTCATAAAATTTCGGAAAGAAAGTCATTCTCAAGAAATTATATGGGGAGGGTCAAAAGAAAACACACCAATTAAAGCAAAAGAATTATATAAAGAATTGATGAATTTAGTAAATTTGAAATAATTTCTGGTCAATGTGAGCGATAAGTGTTCCATAAATTACATTCTAACTTAATAATAATATGAGATTAATTTTTATTTTTATTTCTTTTGCGGCAATTTCTTCTTTTGCCCAAAAAGGATTCGACAAAAAAGGTAAGACTGCCACAGGAAAAAATGAAACACCCCAAGGGCAGTTTATTGAAATACAAGGCGATAAAAATGATAAAAATATTCGTCAGTCAAGTATTACAGGCCTTTCTACGAAGTTTATCAGCAAGTTAAAAATAACCCGCGATACCGAAACAGGCGGAGTATTGATGATTGAAAATCTTTCAAAGGCATCACCAAAGGCTCGTAAAAGCACACAGTTGATGGCAGTTGATTTTTTGGGTGAAGTAAAAAATGCCTTAAAAATTGAAGATACTGGTCAAGAACTTGAAATGATAAAAATGGAAACTGACGAGATTGGCATGACCCATATTCAAATTCTGCAAAAGTACAAAAATCTACCTGTTTATGGCGGTGAAATTTGGCTCCACACCAAAGGAGAAAAAATTGATGTGTTGAATGGAAGAAATTTCCCCACTCCTAAATTGAACTCTACAAATCCTGGTATTTCGGAAGAAAAAGCCATTGAATTTGCGATGCTTGATGTTGCTCAGAAATCGATTGTTCAACAAGCACAAGTTACAGGAAAGATGTTAGTAAAACAGCAAAATACTGCCGAACTAATTGTTTATCACAAAGATGAAAAGTTTGATAATGAACGACTTACATATTTATTGAGCATTCGTCCGAACCTGTTGGAGCGATGGACATATTTTGTTGATGCCAATACGGGCGAAATCTTGAAAAAATTTAACAATACTTGTGCTTTAGATGGCCCTTTTACGGCTACTGCCAAAGACTTAAATAGCGTTACTCGAACATTTAATATTCAACAGGTAAGCAACACTTATTATATGGTTGACACACAACGCCCAATGTATAATAAAACCACTTCTAAACTTCCTGACGACCCAATTGGAGCAATTTGGACGATTGATGCCAAAAATACTACCTCTGATAATATGTCGTATGTACAAAATTCGTCAACTACTGGCTCAAATTGGAGTGCCACGGCTGTTTCTGCACACTTTAATGCTGGGCTTTGCTATGATTATTACCGTACTAAATTTGGTCGAAATTCGCTTGATGGTAAAGGTGGAAATATTATTTCAGTAATAAACATTGCTGATGATGATGGAAAAGGCATGGACAATGCCTACTGGAATGGCGAATTTATGGGCTATGGCAATGGTCGTGATGCTTTTAAGCCATTGGCAGGAGCATTAGACGTGGGAGGACACGAAATGACGCACGGTGTAGTGGAAGCAACGGCACGTTTGGAATATCAAAACCAATCGGGAGCTTTGAATGAATCATTTGCAGATATTTTTGGTGCAATGATCGACCGTGACGATTGGACTTTGGGCGAAGATATAGTAAAAACATCGGCTTTTCCTTCAGGTGCTTTGCGAAGTTTATCGAACCCTAACCAAGGTGGTAAAAATGACCCAGGTTATCAACCAAAAACAATGTCACAATATGCGTTTTTGGCTAATACCGAAGACGAAGATAATGGCGGTGTTCACGTCAATAGTGGTATTCCAAACTACGCTTTTTATTTGTTTGCCTCCAATGCCAACGTCACAAAAGACAAAGCAGAGCAGGTTTATTACCGAGTATTGACAAAATATATGACGCGTACATCTAAATTTGTAGATGCTCGTTTGGCAGTTGTGCGAGCTTCTGCCGACCTTTATGGTGAAAATTCAGCGGTTGTGGTTGCAGCAAAAGCAGCTTTCGATGCTGTTGGTATTGCAGACCCCAATGGAGGTACATCAACAACGCCAACAACTACGCCAGCACCTGCTCCTACCCCCGCTCCTCAGCAAAATATCCCTATTAATAGTGGAGGCGATTTTATCCTAGTTTTTGAGCCTTCATCGGGCAAACTTTATACAGGAAAAGCAACCGATACTAACTTTAAAGTGATTTCGTCGAGTGGTTGTTTGAGTAAACCAAGTGTAACCGATGACGGACTAACGGCATATTTTGTTGGAAAAGACAAAATAATTCGTAAAATTTTGTTGTCAGGAGCTTATACTGAAACAAAAGTAACAAGCGATGCCATTTGGGGAAATGTGACTGTATCAAAAGATGGTAAGCGTTTGGCTGCTTTGACCAAAGCTGGAGATAAGTTTATGTATGTTATTAATTTGGAAGACAATAAACGCTATAAATTTACACTTTATAATCCAACCTATTCGACGGGAGTAAGCACAGGAGAGGTTCAATATGCCGATTCATTTGAGTGGGATTATACAGGCGAATCAATCATTTATGATGCATTCAATAGTCTAAAGAGTATTTCGGGCAATATTGAGTTTTGGGATGTTGGAATGATGAAGGCTTGGGATTTAACTAAAAAGACCGTTGGAACTGGTAAAATAGAGAAACTTTTTACAGACTTAGAGGCAGGCGAAAGTATCGGAAATCCTTCCTTTTCTAAAAATACACAAAACATTGTTGCCTTCGATTACTTTACTGAAGATGAACCAAACACATATTATCAAATTGGCGTCGATCTTTCAAATAATGATTTAGATGCTATCAATAAAAACAATGATATTGGGTATCCTGGATACTCTCGATTGGACGATAAGATGCTTTTCAATACCCTCAATGGCAAGCAGCAAAATGTAAATATTATTAACTTAGATAAAAATAAAATTTCGCCTTCAGGCTCAGCAAAAGGATTATTTACTGACGCAAGTTGGGCAGTTTGGTATGCTCAAGGAGCAAGAGCAATTCCAACAAAAACTGATCAAACTATCAACTTTTCAGCAATTTCTGACAAAAATATTGGCGAAATTTTCACTATTGCAGCAACGTCAAGTTCAAATTTAGTGGTTCAATTTACCATTGATGGTGGTGATATAACACTCAATAGCAATAAAGTTACTGTTGGAACGACCGCAGGAAAAGCCAAAATCAAAGCATTCCAATTAGGAAACTCACAATTTAATACCATAAGTCTTACCCAAACTTTCTGTATTATCCCGACTGCACCAAAAATTGCTACGAGTGGAAATAATTTGGTGGCATCGGGAGGAAAAAACTATCAATGGTATATTAATGGAAATCTTGTTGGTGGTCAAACAACAAGCACAAGTATTGCGGCAGATTTAGGTGGGACTTATACAGTTAGAGCAATTACAGATGATGGTTGCCAAAGTTTGGCTTCTAATAGCATTGCGGTTGCAGCAAAAGTTTTAGGCACAGAATTGGACGAAAGTATCAAAGTAGGTATTTACCCCAACCCAACTGCCGACGAACTACGCATTGAGCTACCCGCGGGAATTGTTTTCAAAGAAGCTAAGTTTTATTCAATTTCGGGAAGTAATGTAATGAATTTTGATAAGCTTTCGAGCAATAACTCTTTGAATATCAGCCAATTAGCTAAGGGAATGTATTCTATAAAAATTGAAACTTCTCGTGGAAGTGTGTCAAGAAAGATTGTGAGAGAGTAGAACAAGTTTTCAACTTATTTCGTAGATAAAAAATAAGAAAATGAATAATAAAGAGATTGACAAATTATTGCTTGATGAAAAGGAACACCTAAACAAACTTCATCAGATTGTAAAAGATACAATGAAGGAAGAAAAACTTATAGTCAATAATCTTTTAAATCCTCCCACCGAAACATTATCTCGTGGACAAGCGATTTCGGATAAAGTAGCCCTTTTTGGAGGAAGTTGGAAATTCATTATTTTATTTGCAGTCATATTAACTGTCTGGATAATTTTCAACTCAATTATTCCTCTCAAAAATAGATTTGACCCCTACCCTTTTATATTGATGAACCTGATACTATCGACCATTGCAGCATTGCAAGCACCCATAATCATGATGAGTCAGAATAGACAAGAAGAAAAAGATAGAATGAGAGGCGAAAATGACTATTTAATTAATCTGAAAGCCGAAATGGAAATTAGGAGTTTACACCAAAAAATAGATTTATTGCTGGAAGAACAGATAAAAACATTATTTGATACACAAGCAAAACAATTTAAAATACTCCAAGAAATCAACCTTAAAATTGATATGGTTTCTAAAAAAACAACACCTTAACTATTTGATTATCAAAATCATACATACACAAACAATCGTTAATTATAAAAATGTCAACCTCAACAAACCCTATAAAAGTATTAGTAGTAGGCTGTGGAAATATGGGAGCATCTCATGCACAGGCGTATCAATTATTAGATGGATTTGAAATATGTGGTATTGTTTCCACAGGAAAAAGCAAAGAAGTCTTAAATGAAAAATTAGGCGGTGGGTATCATCTATTTTCAGATTTTCACGAAGCTCTTTCTTTTACTAAACCCGATGCCGTTTGCATTTCTACTTACCCCGATACGCACGAAGAATTTGCAATCAAAGCTCTTGAAAGCGGTTGCCATGTATTTATCGAAAAACCTTTGGCAGATACAGTTGCTGGTGCTGAACGAGTAGCAGCAATGGCTATAAAAACAGGCAAAAAAGTAGTGGTAGGTTATATTTTACGCCATCATCCATCTTGGGAAAAGTTTGTAGAACTATCACACGAATTGGGTAAACCTTTAGTTATGCGAATGAACCTCAATCAACAAAGTCATGGCATCATGTGGGACGTACACCGCAATTTGATGAAAAGCTTAAGTCCAATTGTTGATTGTGGCGTACATTATATTGATGTTATGTGTCAAATGACACGCTCAAAACCGCTTCAAGTTACAGCAATCGGTGCAAGATTGACCAATGATATTGCTGAAAATAATTATAATTATGGACAATTACAGATACGTTTTGAAGATGGTTCGGTAGGTTGGTACGAAGCTGGTTGGGGGCCCATGATGAGCGAAACAGCCTTTTTTGTTAAAGACGTAATCGGACCAAAAGGCTGCGTGTCTATCGTTGCCAAAGACGCAGGCGGCAGTGGAAAATCTGATAATGTTGATTCCCATACCAAAACCGAATCACTACGTTTCCATCATGCCGATTTAGATGAAAATAATCAATTTATCAAACAAGATACTTGGTTTAATTTGAGCGATGAACCTGACCACCAAGAACTTTGTAATCGAGAACAACGCTATTTTTTAAGAGCGATTCAAGAAAACCTTGACCTCACCGACCATGTGCATGATGCAGTAAATAGCCTAAAAATTGCTTTTGCTTGCGATGAATCTGTCAGAACAGGACAGGTGGTTTATTTATAGTATCGTAAAATAGATTTCCTAACCTGTATTTCTTGACTTCAGTAATGACAGGTTAGGAAACTCGTCGTACAATATCATTCATTCAAAATTAAAATCTCCTCCCAAACACTTTTCAAAACAGGAATACCATTGACAGTGTTTTTTTGTCTGGTTTGTAAAACTCTTTCGCCAGGAAATGTTATTTTTTTTGAATCATCTATCGAAACTGAACTGTGATAATCATTGATAATGTTTTCAATTATTTGTGAAATACTTGAATGATTACCCAATTTTGCCAAATCAATCGCAATAAAAACTTGAGAAACACCATATTCCACTTTTTCTTTAGTTACTTCATGAGTTGATAAACCTCCCGACAAAATAGCTGCTAATAAATCTAACAAGAGCGATAAACCTGCTCCCTTCCAATAACCAACAGGAATAGAACGCCAAGATTCGAGAATCAAATTTGGATCATCGGTCAGGTTTCCTTCTTTGTCATAACCTCCAACGACTGATAATTTTTCATTTTTCATCGCTGCTAATTCCATCGCCCCAAATGAAAACTGCGACATTGCCATGTCTAATACAATCGCTTCATCTTTATAAGGAATGGCAATCACTAAAGGATTATTGCCCAATTTTGCATCGGTTGCTCCCCATGCAGGCATATTGGCTATGGTATTTGTCCAACCAATAAATACAAAGCCTGCTTTAGCAGCTTGCCAACCATATGTACCACCACGCATCCAATGATTAGTTTTTGATAGTGCTAAGCAACCAATGCCATGCTGTTGTGCCAATTTCATAACGGTTTCAGTTGCATGAATGGCATTCAAGGGGCCCGGGCCGAGATTGCCATCCCATTGTTCTATACCACCAAATTTTGAAATTAGGGTTGGTACTTTGTCGGCTTTTATAAATCCTTCTTTCAAGTATTTTATAAATCTTGGAAAGCGATTGACTCCGTGCGTATAAATTCCGTCAATACTATTGTTGGCAAAAACGGCTGCACATTTGATTGCTTTTTCTGGTTCAAAGCCATTTTTTAATAAAATTGCTTCAAAAATAGCTTGCATTTTTGCTGAATAAATAAAGACAGTATTAGGAGTAGAAGACATATTTTGTATTTGAGTTTATCGAAACTAAGTAAATCAAAGGTACAAAAAATACAATTAATTATACTTCCCGAAACCTTTACCATGAACGAACTACAAGGACTTTATGAAACCATTTTGGGAGAAAAATTGATTCGTTCAAATTTTCAGCGTAAAACATTAGGTTTAGGTATTTTGGAGCGTATTGTAAAGAAAATGACAGGTGCAGCCAACAAAGCACCTTTTTTGTATAGGTTTATAGGAATATAACTACTTTTTTGTGGTAATCACAATCGTGCCATTGCCGCCTCTTGAACCAAAAGCAGCACTATTTCCATATTTTACTGCTCCTAATTCCTTAATATCACCTACATTTAGGCTATTAAGCATATTCATAACTGTTTCTTCATCATCCATAAAAGTGCCATCAAGCACCAGAGCAGGAGTTATTGACCCGCCACTACCGCCAAGATTAGTATTAGTTCCTCGAAAATGTATCTGATAACTTCCTAAAACATTGGTTACTACCAAGCCCGGAATACGACGTAGCAAATCAAAAATGCTTAAATTAGCATCACTTTCACTAATTCTCACATTAATATCATTAGAAACTATCGCAAATTCTTTCTTTTCTTCCTTCAACTCCGCTACAGGCGACTTATCGTAAAGAATATCTTGTAGTACAATATTTGTTGAAACAGCATCTGGTTTAAAGTTTTTTGGAGCAATGGCTTGCATTTGATTTTCATTCATAGCAAAAGTGCTATCTTGGTATTGGAAATTATCAGGAAAGTAATCTTCTGGCAACATATTAGAAAAACCTTCACGTCCCCAATAACCCTGAATCAAAATGCCGTTAGGCTTCGACAACCAACCATTTTTGGTAAAAGCTGCATAAGAATTAATAAGATTAATGATAGAATAAGGATTTGGGTAGTCGGCAAATACTCTTAACGGCGTATAACTATTGGTTACAAATACCATAAGAGATTTATCGGAATGAATAAAAAACTCGTCTGTCTTGGCATCATAGCTACAAATCTCCTCTGCTGTACACTCGGTTAAAGCACCGTTAGCTATTTCATTAGCGATAGTCGTTCGACCATAATACATTTCTTTAACTTTTAATACCTTAAAAATCGCAAAACCGTTGGTACTTAGTTTTTTTTGTGTCAAGGAAACTAAAAAATTTCTAAATGAATCGTTATAGGCTCTTTTTTTATTTCTTGCCCATTTTTTTTGTTGAGTAGCAGCACTTGAATCAATGTTTTCAAAAAATTTGTATCCAGCGTAAAAAGTTTTATCTCCATCGGACTCAAATTTTTCCATTTGAAAGGCTATTTTTAAGCCAAAAGCATTGTTCTGAATAATGATGGGTTCGTTTGCCGTAGCAATAACTTTTTTGTCTTTATCATACGTTAATTTAACTATTTCGGGGTTTAGAATGATGCAATCTTTATAGAAGTCCGATTCGCCTAATAATCCTCTGTTAAAAACTCTCCATTTTCTTTTCCATTCCCTATCATGTTTAGCAATTACTTTCACTTCGTTCAATTCTACACCATTTTGAAGAATGAAAGTTAAGTTTTGAAGTTTTATGTCATTTTTTGAAATACTTTTCTTCAATGTTACATACCCCACAAATGAAATTACTAATTCTATTTTCTGAATTCTTGCTGGAATATTTAGCGAGAACTCACCATTTTGGTTTGTGCTGGTACCAATACTTGTATTATTGATGTAAACATTGGCAAAAGGCACAGCCATTCTGCTTTTTTCCAATACTTTTCCACTAATTTGCCAACTTACATTTTGCGAAAATAGCAAAGTTGGCACTATCAAACAAAACAAGATTGTGAATATTGATTTCATTATAGCAATTATTTTATCACTCGTTTTGCTCCTTTGATGTCAATAATTTCGACACTTTGCACATCAGAACTAATAATTAAATTATGTGCAGATTGCGATAAAAACGAAGAGCCAAAACTAATTTCTTCTCTTCTGATTTTTCCATTTTTGAGCTTCAACAATGCTGTTGTTTCATTGGCTTTCAAAGCAATTATTTTTACAGGAAAATGATATTCAAAGAATCGTAATAAGCTTTTGTTTTGGGAAGTTACAGTCAATAATTGTCCTTTTGGACTCATGATTTTCACTAAACTCTTGGCATCACCAGTAACGCAATAACCACTGTTTTCGAGCGAAATTGCTTCAAATGAGCCATTTCCTTTGCCCTTAAGCAATAAACCATTCAAAGCATCATTTCGTCCAACTGAAACTTCAGCGGCAAAATCATTGCCTGTGACCAACACATCTAAATTGCCATCTTGGTCGAAATCTTGAGCAATCATGCCAAAAATTGGAGCAAATTGTGCTTGAATCGGCAGTTCTTTTATTTCAAAAATGCCCTTTCCTTTGTTTTCAATATAGCTACTTTTTAGCCAATTAGCTTTCAGAATCAAAGCATCTTTTAATTCTTCAGGTTTCAAAATTTCGTTAATGGTGGCTTGCGAAAACTTAGCATAATTCTGAAAACGTTGGCGAGTTTGTACAAATTGTTTCGCCAAATCATCACGGGTATTATAAGGAAATTCTTTTGGGTTTCCTTCCAAATCCTTGTAATAAACCGTCGGAATGGCATCATAAAAACCATCGTTATTAAAATCTTTGGCATAAACACTCACAGGTTTCTCGTCTGAAGCTCGCATGAGGGTATTAATGCCCAAGTTTCCTGCAATATAATCAATGTCACCATCACTGTCGAAATCACCCGAAGTAATGCTATTCCACCAACCAATCTTATTTACGATGTCAGAACGGTTCGCCGTTGCGATATGAATTACGAATTTACCTTTTTCATTTTTCAAGAATGTAATCGGCATGAATTCTCCTGCCATTACCAAGTCTTGCCAGCCGTCGTTGTCGAAATCAGACCAAGTAACGTCGCAAATCATTCCTATGTTTTTAAGTTGAGGAGCGATTTGGGCAGTTACGTCCGTAAAATTACCTTTGTCATTGCGTAATATATAACTCGAAACAGGTTTTGGATATGCCGATGGCTCTACCCGTCCACCTACAAAAAGGTCTAAATCACCATCGTGGTCATAATCGGCAGCTTTTACGCATGAGCCACTTTTCAAAAACGCAGGCAATGCCTTTTCATTCCACTGAAAATGCCCTTTTCCATCATTAATGTATAATTTATCTTGCAAAGAAGGCGAGTCGATTTGAAATTCTGAACTTCCACTGACTATATAAAGATCTAAATCACCATCATTTTCGGCATCAAATAGCAAAACACCCATATCTTCGGTAATCTTTTCAGTTCCGTCTTTACCCGAAAGCAAATCTTGAATACTAAATTTACCTTCTTTGCTTTGAATCAAAAATTTGCCTTTGTGATGATTCGAACCACCCACAAATATATCTTCTATTCCATCGCCATTGACATCGCCCACGGCAAGGGCTGGACCAAATTGCGAGAATTTGTGCGGCAAAAGTTTCTGGACATTGAAATCAATATAATCTTCTTCTTCGTGCTTGTAGTTTACGTTGAGTATTTCCGAAATATCAGCAAAAAGTGGATTTTTCTTTGCTAAATTCACATTGGGCAAAGGTAAAGCAGCATTTTTTTCTTCCACTGTAAACACCTGATTTGCCTTTATATCGGTAATAATTTGTGTTTTTCCTCCTTGCCAGATAACTTTTAATTGTAAAACTTTTTTGGTTTTTCCTAAGCCAAAATGTGCCGTTGGTTCAACAGTCGATAAATAGCCTCGATAAGGTGAATTTTCATAAACTTGTTTCTGTCCGTTGGCATATTGAATCTCGACGTATGCACCTAAACCCGCCAAATTAGTAGCATTCCCTTTGAATTTCACCTTTAAAAAGTTACTTTCTTCGGGTTTCAGCTGCATAACATTATTTTGAAAAACCGAAGCCGAATCATTGATATTATTGACCACATAATCCAAATCACCATCATTATCGAGGTCAGCGTAAGCCGCCCCATTCGATGAACTTGGATTAACAATTCCCCAACTATCAGTTACATCGTCAAATTGCAATGCTGCCGAGCCATTGTTGCCTTTGTTCCGAAACGCAAAGTTTTTGAGTTTTACCACGGGTACATATTCTAAGAGCATTTTTTTCGACATCAATGAATTTACTTCATTGCGATAAGCCAAAAAATCTTGGTCAGTAATATCTCGTGGAAAGCCATTGGTAATAATGATATCCCTAAAACCGTCGTTGTCAAAATCAGTAACCATCGGTGTCCAACTCCAATCTGTTTCAGCTATGCCAGCCAATAAACCAATTTCACTAAAAATAGGTTGCCCTGTCAATGGATTTTTACCTTGATTTACTTGAAGTGTGTTGCGAGCGTATTGATAAGTATAGCCAAATCGGTCATTATTTTGATAGGTTACATAACTATTAGCAGGAGTCATCATTTTCTTGCGATAGTTGGTGGCGGGCATCATGTCTAAAGCAATAATATCCATCAACCCATCATTGTTTATATCAGCAATGTCATTTCCCATTGCCGAATACGATGTATGTTTAAAATATTCGCTTGCTTTTTCCGAAAAAGTGCCATTTTTATTATTGATATAAAGCAGATCATTTGTCAAAAAATCATTGGTAACATAAATATCTTTCCAACCATCTTGATTGATGTCAGTAATGTTAATTCCTAATCCAAAAGCATCGTCAAAGATACCAGCTTCCTTACTAACATCTTCAAAATGCGGAATTCCTGCTATAGAGCTATTTTTGTAAAGTCTATCACTTTTTTTTGATGAAATAACTTTTCCTTTTTCGTTATATTTATTTGGAAAACGGCTATCTTCCATTTCATTTACAACTAAATACAAGTCTAAATCTCCATCATTATCATAATCAAAAAAAGCTGCATTGGTTGTGTGAGTAGTATCTGCAATGCCATAATCTTTTGCCATTTCTATAAATGTCGGAATACCTTCTTTTCCTATTCCTTGATTAATATAAAGCATATTTGCTCGCTGACTGGCAGTTTTTCTGGCTGTTGCACAAACATAAATATCAAGTAAATTATCATTGTTTATATCAACCAAAGCAACACCCGAAGACCATCTATTTTCGCCTGTAACTCCTGCTTTCTGAGTTACATCTTCAAAGCGAAGCGACTCACCTTTTTTAGTTTTATTAAGGTAGAGTTTGTTTTGTGTAGTATTTCCTGTAAAATAGATATCTGTCAAGTTATCATTATTAAAATCACCCATAGCCACTCCACCACCATTATAAATATACTCAAACGTAAGAATATTGAGTGAATCATTTTCGGCAATTCGATTTGAAAAGGTTATACCAGTTTCTTCGGAAGAAAGTTGGGTAAAGAGCGTTTTTTCTTTACATGAAACAGTACACAGACTTAATAAAAGTACGATATAAACAGAAAATCTTTGCATTTGATTTTAAGGCTTTTTTTTGAACAAATTTAAACTAAAAACGTCATGTAGAAGTATTTCCACATGACGTTTTTGTATTTTTTTTACTCCCCTTAGGGGTAGGATGTATTAATACCCTGGATTTTGCTTTAATATGTCAGCTCCAGTTAAGTCAATTTGACCTTGTGGAATTGGCAATAAAGCATGTTTTGCTTGGTAAGTTGCTCCTTGACCTAAAGTATTAGGTAGGAATGTACTTTCGTATTTCAAGTAAGCATTGATATCAGTTACGTCAGTTCCCCAACGAACTAAGTCGAAGAAACGATGTCCTTCCATTGCTAACTCTAATTTACGCTCAAAACGAACAGCAGTACGAGCAAGAGTTTTATCTGTCCAAGGAGCAACATAAGGTTTGATTACATATTTTGCTGCAGGACCACCATCTTGCATAACAACAGCATTAGCAGCACGATTACGAATCATGTTTACATATTCTTGTGCTTTTGTTAAGCTACCTATTTCAACTTCAGCTTCAGCCGCCATCAATAAAATATCAGCTAAACGCATTACAGTCACATTAAGGGCAGTATAACCTGGAGTCCAAGAACTATTATCTTGCAATGAACCTTTGTCAGTTTTGTAATAAGAATATTTCTTAGGTGCATAAGGACCACCGTTAGCTTGATTACGAATCCAGTCAAAGCCAGGATGCTTTTTCCAATCTAAGAACATGATTCCACGACGACCGATAGTATGATCAAGACGAGGGTCAAGCTCACCTGCATCTGGTGTAAACGAAGCACTTGATTGAATACCCATGTCAGTTTTAACTGCATTAGCCGGCATATTATACGAACCATCCAATAATGGCAAACCATCTTTTGTTCTATAAGAGTTAGCCAATTCAAAACTTGGTTGGAAGAATCCACAACAGTTACCTGGACCATCAGGGCCAGTATTATAAGGCCAGTTCAAATCCAATTCACCGTTTGCGTTGTTTACGCTACCAGTTCCTGCTGCTGCTTGAACAGCGAAGATTGACTCTGAATTATTGTCATTCGATGCTTTATACAAATCAGGAAAATTTGGAACTAAAGCATATTTCTTACCACCCGTTGTTACACCATTAGCAATGATTGCATCAAACAAAGTTTTAGCTTCTGCATATTTCTTTTGAGCCATATAAACTTTTGCTAAGTATGCACCAGCAGCCCATTTGTTTGCACGACCTACCTGCCCTTGTGTTGCAGGTAAATTATCATACGCATTTTTAAGATCCGCCTCAATTTTAGGATACAAATCAACGTCATTTTTAATTTTCTCAATACCTGTTCCTACGTCAACTGTTTCATCAACATAAGGTGTATTATTATAATTTCTTTTCAATGAAAAATAAAAATGAGCTCTCATAAACTTAGCTTCTGCTTCGATACGCTTTTTGTCGTCAGCACTAACATCGGGTTGTGCTTCTTTCAATAAACCTAATACATTGTTAGCACGAGCTATACCTTCATATAAGCCACGATAGTTGTCATTTATAACCCCTTGCGTTGAAAGATATTCAAAACGTTGAATAGGGTTAATGTCAGAAAAGTCACCTGGGTCAGTACCTTTGTTTGCATCTCCACCACGAACACTACCCCAAACCCAGTTATTTGGGTGAACCATACGAGTTCCGTAACCACTAATCTGCCCGTAAGCAGAAATCAACGCACCTTCCAAACCTTTTTTGGTTGTCAATTGCCCTTTTGCAATTGCACCTGTCGGCAGTACTGTAAGGAAGTCCTCCTTACATGAATATCCTATCAAAGTAAGCAAGGATACTGCTAATGTTAATTTATTAAAAATATATTTTTTCATTTTATAATGAAGATTTGTTTAGATGTTTATCATTGACACTTTTACATTTAGTAATTAAACTAAATTAATTACTAAATGTTTTAAAATTAGAATCCAAGATTAAGACCTACATTAAAGCCTTTTGTCAATGGATAATTACCTACGTCAATACCAAAGTTAGTATCAGCATTACCACCTACTTGAGGGTCTAGACCTTGATATTTGGTGATAGTAAACAAGTTATTAGTTGAAGCAAATAAGTGCAACTTGCTAATTTTTAACTTGTCTGTGAAAGATTTTGGTGCAGTATAACCAATAGAAACATTTTGGAATCTTAGGTATGAACCATTCTCAACATAAAAAGAGTTTGATTGAGTATTGGTACTAAAGTTAGAAGCTGTTTCAAAGATTGGTGTTGTTGCACCAGTATTTGTTGGCGTCCAAGAGTTTTTCACACGCTCAGAGATAGCAGCACCAGAGAACGATGGATAGAAATCAGTATACCATTTAGAGAAGTTGAAAATCTTATTTCCAATAGAAGTATAAAGATATGCTGAAATATCAAAGTTTTTGTAAGTTATTGTAAAGTTTAAACCGCCAGTAAATTTCGGAACTGGGCTACCCAAGTAGGTACGGTCATCAGCATTAATCTTACCATCGCTATTTAAATCAGCATAACGGAAACGACCAACGCCTTTTCCATCTTGTGCAGGAGCTGCAGCTACTTCTTCTTTTGTTTGGAACAAACCTAAAACTTTAAATCCGTAGAATGAAGACAACGAATAACCTAATTGGTTACGAATTGGATTTACACCACGGAAACCTGGGTTAACATTAGTCAAGTAAGTCAAACCATCAGCAATTTTAGTAATTTCGTTTTTCAAGAAACTACCAGTTACGTTCAATTCATAACCAAAATCACCACTGATTTTTCCACGGTTAATTACCTGAATATCAATACCTTTGTTTACCATTTTACCAATATTCACTGAAGGAGCTGCAGCTTGGAAGCCCGCTGTTGCTGTAATTGGTAATTGGTACAATAAATCTTTGGTGTCTTTTTCCCACAAGTCTAAAATTATATCTAATTTGCCTTTCAAGAATGAACCATCAAAGCCAATGTTTTTAGTGATACTTGATTCCCATCTTGCATCAGGGTTTCCGATACGTGTACGATAGTAACCATCAACAATACTTGAGTTTGAACCATTGATATCATATCCTGAGTTATCAACTCTTGTAGCGTATAAACTAAATTGGTTATTAGGGTCAACGTTATTTGAGTTACCCATTGTTCCATAACCTCCACGAATTTTCAAATCTTGTACCCAAGGTAAGTTTTTCATGAAAGATTCAGAAGATACACGCCAAGCAGCAGATACTGCAGGGAATACTCCATAACGGCTATTAACACCAAATCTTGAAGAACCATCACGACGAATAACTCCAGTTACATAATATTTGTCATTAAAGCTATAAATAGCTCTGCCAAAGTATGAGTTGAAATTTACACCTTTGAACTGGTTACTATTTGGTGGATTTTTGGTACCCAGAGTAGTGATAGTGACGTAATTAAGGTCTTGAGAAAAAGGATTCAAACCATTAGCGTTGATATTTCTACCTCTACCCGTATTCAATGCTTCTTGGCCAGCCAATACCTCTACATTATGCTTTCCAAAAGTTTTTTTGTAGCTGGCAGTATTTGTGAATGTCCAACCTAATGAAAAACCACCACCTTCTCCGTAAGAGAATGCTGAGTTATTTTCAGAGTTCTCATATTGCCAACGACCATAATTCCAGTTGTAAAAATTACTATAGTTTCCAGCCGCCGAAGAACGAAGCGTAAGTCCTGGAATTACATCATATTCAACATAAACATTTCCTACACCTGATGCACCAAAGCTACGGTTGTTTAATAATCCTTGCTGGTTGGCTACTGGGCTACGTGGGTTGTTGAAGCCTTTAGCCGCTGTACCTGCATATCCACCAAACTCATCATAAATAGGAATGATTGATGGCATACGGAAGGCTTGTAAAATATCGTTTTCGTCAGCAGCGATACCATTACCACCTGCACCACCTGTTTGACCTAATACTTGACGGTAGGTCATTTGGATGTTCTCGCCAATACGTAATTTCTTCAACACATTAAATTCAGAATTGATACGGAAAGAGTAACGTTTGAATGCATTGCTAATCAAGATACCTTTTTGGTCTTGAGCAGAAAAACTAACATAGAAACGGCTATTTTCGCCACCACCACTGAAGCCTAAAGAGTGTCTTTGAGTTGGAGCTTTACGAGTAATAGCACCGTACCAATCAGTACCAGCCTTATTAGCTTTGATTACTTGATAAATGCCACCTGCAGATGGGTCAATATTGTATTTCAATTTTTGAGCAGCTAAATCAACTGAGCCAGTTACACCTGGCGTTCCGCCTACACTTAGGTAGTCAGGAATTACTGGAGTTGAACCTGTACCGAATTGTGGGTGACCAAAAGCCTCGCCTGAATTACGCTTTGCATTCCAAGTCCATGTAGCAAAATCAGTAGGATTCATCATTGGCTGACCATTACCTGGGTCAGTTACACCATAGCTACCATCATAAGTTATGTTCAATTTTTTTGCATTTTTTGTGCCTTTTTTAGTAGTGTAAACGATTACACCATTGGCAGCTCTTGCTCCATAAATTGAAGCAGCAGAAGCATCTTTCAATACAGTTGTAGACTCGATGTCATCTGGACTCAAGAAGTCTGTTGAACCAACAGGCACCCCATCTACTACATAAAGAGGCTCGTTACCACCAAATGCACCAAATCCACGTACACGGATTTGACTGGCAGTACCTGGCTGACCATTTGTAACAACAGTAACACCAGCTACTCTACC
>NZ_JAYWCU010000162.1:0-20442 GCF_043780375.1 Emticicia sp.
CGAGACGTGGAAAAAACAATAATTTCATCAGAAGCTATGATACAAATTGCATTTATCTCTTTGATTATCAACAGAATATAATTCCAAAACAAACTCTAACGTCTTTTTGGCAAACTATTTGCAGTAAGGTCCAATAACGACACTACCTATAAGTTAATTATTCTTCTGAGAGATAGACTATTGCTATTGTTATTTTTTAGTAATAACGATTGAAGTTGTTGAAGCATTGATGACAAATTGGTGTAAAAAAAAAAGGTAAAGAACTCCTTTGCTCATGCTTAGCGATTCAAATGCTCATCCTTTTTAACAATATTTTTGTTTTTTTTGAATGAATAGTTTAAATTTTTTTTTATTCAGAGGTGTTGAGTTAAAGGCTTGTAGTTTATTTTTTCTATATAATACTTAAATATATCAAGATGATGGAACAAAAATTACAACTGCTGATAATTGATGACGAACCAAGTACCAGAAAAGTTTTAGAACACTTCCTAAATAAAGAGTTTGATGTAACAGTAAGAAATGACGGAATGGAAGGAATGAGTTGGTTAGAATCTGGACACGACCCTGATTTTATAATTGCCGACCTTAATATGCCTAACCTTAATGGTAAGGAATTTATTAAAGTGATGCGAGCCAGTAACCTTTACAACAACATTCCGATAATTATTCTTTCGGGAACAGATGAAAGTAAAGAGCGTATCGAATGCCTTAATTTGGGTGCTGACGACTTTATGTTAAAGCCATTTAATCCGATGGAAGTTCATGCAAAAATCAAAGCTATTCTACGTAGAGTAAACGCCTTAATAATTGATTAACTTATGGATAAAATTAGACCAAACGATGAAGAACGGGCGTCCTTTCCTATAAAGGTTATTTTAGTCGAGAATGACGATAATGTAATTGTAAGTTTTTTGAAAAGATTCGGAACAAGATTAAATATAAAAGTCATTGAAAGTGCAGAGGAGTGTTTGGTGTTTATTAGAAATACTTACCCACCTGATGCTATTATTATTGACAGAAATATGGGTGGAGTTAAGTTTTTGGAAACTGTTCGTCAAGAAAACTGGACACACACACTTCCAGTTGTTATTACGACGGACCAAATTACGCAAGATTTAATTAAAGAGATTGTGGCGAGAAATGGCGACGATTTATTTCCCAAAAGTTTCAGTCATGGCGATTTAGTGACTCGTTTAGAATACTTTATTAAACGCCGTCATTATCAATCGGCAAAGCAAGCCAGATCTAATGTTTTAGCAGTAAAAATTCCATTTTGGAAACGTTTTATTGATGTTACATCTACAGGATTTGCTTTATTAATATTGTCTCCTCTTTTAGCGACTGTTGCCGTTTTGATAAAATTAGACTCAAAAGGGCCAATTGTATATAAATCAAGAAGAGTAGGGGCAGGTTATAAAGTATTTGAAATATATAAGTTTCGAACAATGCGAACCGATGCCGACCAAATGATTAAAAACATGGGGTCGCTCAATATGTATACCAAAGAAGCAACCGAAAAAAAAATTGACGGTCTATGCAATGATTGTACTTTAGGGGGTACTTGTCGGCAAACACTTTATCTGGACGGCGAAGAAACTTGTGAAAAAGTATATCTAAATCAGAAAAAAGAAAAGGTGGCATTTATGAAATTTCAGAATGACCCAAGAATAACAAAGATTGGTGGTTTTCTGCGTAATAGTAGCATTGATGAATTACCTCAACTCTTCAATATATTTATGGGAGATATGTCGCTTATTGGCAATCGCCCTCTGCCTCTTTATGAAGCTGAGCGGCTAACAACTGACAAATATATTGAGCGTTTTGCTGGCCCAGGAGGGTTAACTGGGCTTTGGCAAGTAACCAAACGTGGTAAAGGTAAAAAAGAAATGACAGAAGAAGAACGCATAGAATTGGATATTAATTACGCTCGAAACTTCTCTTTTAAATATGACATGAAAATATTTTTCATGACTTTTCCTGCATTGTTGCAATCTGAAAATGTGTAATTTCTTCATCTTCTTGTCTAAAAGCTATATGCCGATTTTGATATATATGAAGTTAATTATGAATAATTTAGCAGTAACTGTATTATGATATTGATTCAAAAATGACACTTATTCTCAAAATATTATTTTGGTTATGTATCGCTTTAGTTAGCTATACTTACATTGGTTATGGCTTAGTAGCTTGGATTTTAGTTAAAGTCAGGAAAGTTCTTGGCAAACAATTCAAAAAATACAATGATCCAAGTTTTATGCCGAAAGTTACTTTGGTTATTCCTGCTTATAATGAAATGAGCTGTATCAATACCAAAGTTAAAAATACTTTTGGTTTAGATTATCCAGCCGATAAGATAGAAGTCTTGTTCGTGACCGAAGGTTCAAATGATGGCACCACAGAATATATTCAATCGCTTGCAAAGGTGTATTCAAATCTTCAATTGATTGATGGTGATATTCGCCGAGGCAAAATTGAGGCGATGAATATAGCCATAAAAACCATCACTACACCAATTGTTATATTTACGGATGCCAACACAAATCTTAATCATCAGGTCGTCAGAAATATCGTCAGACATTTTCAAGACCCGAAAGTCGGAGCAGTTGCGGGTGAAAAACGCATCGAAACCGAAGGTAGTGAGGCTGCTGCGGGTGCGGGAGAAGGACTTTATTGGAAATACGAATCTTTTTTGAAGAAATTAGATACAGAACTTTTCTCAGTTGTTGGAGCAGCAGGAGAACTTTTTGCGGTTAGAACCGACTTATTTGGGGAAGTTGAAAAAGATACGCTACTTGATGATTTCATGGTGTCGCTTCGCATTGCTGCTGAAGGTTATCGAGTTATTTACGAACCAGATGCCTATGCCAGCGAACGTCCTTCTTTCTCAATACAAGATGAAATGAAACGCAAGGTTAGAATTGCCGCAGGGGGATTTCAATCTATTGTTCGTTTAGATTTTCTATTGAATATTTTTCGTTATGGCTTACTTTCATTTCAATACGTTTCACATCGAGCCATGCGTTGGGCAGTTGCACCGTTTTGCTTACCCTTGATTTTTCTACTCAATATTGCCTTGTTTTTAACAAATACAGGTTCGTTTTATCGATTGATTATGCTTGTTCAAATTGCTTTTTATTTAATGGCAATTATTGGCTATTACCTCGAAAATCAGAAAATTAGAGTAAAATTGCTTTTTGTCCCTTTCTACTTCTCTTTTATGAATTACTGTGCCATCAAAGGATATTTTAGATATCGCAACGGACTAACTTCTGGTATTTGGGAAAAAGTAAAAAGGGCAGAATAAACGTAGAGACAAAGCAACGTCGCTACTTATCTATAACCAGAACTAATGATTAAATTCTATTTGCCCAATTGGGTAAAAAATATACACCAAAAACCACTGAATATTAAACAATATTCGGAGGCTGAAATTGAAGATTTAAAGCAAAAATTGTCAAAATTTTCTTCAGAAAAACCTTTGGTGAGTGTAGTAATTCCTGCGTGGAACGAAGAAGTCGGAATTTTACATACACTACATTCATTGGTAAACACTGACACAAAATATGAGGTAGAACTACTCATCATTGACAATAATTCGACCGATGGAACAGCCAATTTATTGAAATCTTTAGGTGTGACGACATTCTTAGAAACTAAACAAGGTGTTGGCCATGCCCGTACGTGTGGCTTGCATAAAGCAAAGGGGAAATACATTTTAACAGGCGACAGCGATACATTTTATCCAGTTGGCTGGATAACCGCAATGGTTGACGGAATGTTGAAAGATGAGCACGTTTATTGTGTGCATGGTAGTTACTCATTTTTACCCAGCTATAGTACACCACGCTGGCAATATGCTTTTTATGAAGTTTTGAGTAGTTTCATCATTAAAAGAAAAGAAAAAAAACAACCATTTTTAAATACTTTTGGCTTTAATTGTGGCTTTATTCGACAAAAAGGCATCGATATTAATGGCTATAATATTGAAACACAACGAACTTTCAGAGGGGCGGCAGGTGTGGTCGAACAAAACGCCACTGAAGATGGTATGATGGCTCTGAGACTACAACAGGCAGGCGGTAAAATTAAGGCAATTGATGAAAAAGCAGCAAGAGTTTGGACAAGCGACCGCCGAATTCAATTAGATGGTGGATTAAAAAATGCCCTAATAATGCGGGTAAGAAAATACCTTTTCAAAAGATAATTATGACAATCATTTCTACCATCAAGTCGAATCCCAAACTTAAACAATTTGTGCATTGGTGTCTAATTCCGAAGCATCAAGCACGTCCACGACTTTGGGTACAATGGTTTTTAAATCCTTTTTTTCACAAAAAAGGAAAAGGAACTGTCATCTGCCGACGTACTCGAATGGATGTTTTACCTTTTCAACCTTTCAATATTGGAGATTATAGTACAGTAGAAGATTTTGCGACTATCAATAATGGCGTTGGGGCAGTACATATCGGGAATAATTCAAGAATTGGCCTCGGAAATGTAGTTATTGGACCCGTGACGATTGGCAATAATGTAATTCTTGCACAAAATATTGTAATAAGTGGACTCAACCACAATTATACTAATATTGATATTCCTATCTATTTACAAGGTGAAACAATTGGCACTATCACCATTGAAGACAATTGTTGGATTGGAGCAAATGCTGTAATAACGGCAGGAGTTACTATCGGAAAACACAGCGTAGTTTCGGGCGGAGCGGTAGTTACTAAAGATATTCCTCCCTACAGTGTAGCAGTTGGCAATCCTGCAAGAGTAATAAAACAATATGATTTTGACACAAAAAACTGGGAAAGAATCAATAAATAGTAAGTTTTATGTAAAATATAACTATAATATTTTTGAGAAAGTATCTTGAATTTTAAAAATCCAGTAAACCAGCTTTTAAACTGATTTACTGGATTTTTTTTCAACAATTATTCTTTAATCATTCCTAATAGATATCGATTGGATACCTTCCATTTTTGAATTATCCAAATAAATGACAATACTGTCACGATAGTTACAATTCCTACCCCTAAAGCTTGCAGATTATTAATATGTTCCTTTTTTGAATCACCTAAAATAGCATAAATTAAGAATATAATCATTGGATGATATAAGTAAACTCCTAAAGATTGTTTATTGACTAACAATAGCCATTTATGTTGAAACCATGTTTGCGGGGCTATATAAAGTAACAAGAAAAGTATAAAACTTAAATTGAATATCATGTAAGCAACAACTACTATAATATCAGGAATATGTTGATATACAAATATCACCGAAGCTGTAAATGCTGTAATGTTTAATGATATGAGCAATAATGGGGAAGGTGAAATCTTTAGTAGTTCGTTTCTCAGGCAAAAACCCAAAAAGAAGAATACTAAATAAGCATAAAATCGCTTTTCGCCTATGTAGTAAAGCGGCTGTTCATTAACAGGAGATTTATTATCTCTAAAAAGTATGTACCAAAAAACAGTAAATAATCCAGTAATTATCAAAACTGGGATGGCTGGTATTTTATACTTTGATACAAAATAACAAAGCAAAGCACCCAATACATAAGCTGGTACATACCACAAATGGTAAAAAGGGTATAAAAAATCAGTCAAGGTTATTTCTGATAAATGTCTATTACCTAAACTGAAATATAAATATAAAAATGAGGCCATTATCCAAGGTATAATTAAGCGATAGATTAATTTCCCTAAGTATTTCGAAATCCCATCTTTAAAGGCAGATTCTTTCAATAAATAGCCACTTATTGATAAGAATACTGGCATGTGGAAAAAATAAAGAAAATACAGTATCATTCCATCGGGCAATGCGTGTGTAAGGATTACCAATAGAATCAAGATGCCTTTTGCCGCATTTAAGCCAGGATAAACTTTAGAATCTCTAATATTTTTGGCTGAGTATAATTGCTGGATATAATTGCTCATCTAATAATTGATTTTGAATTTTAAATATATTTTTAATACACGTTTCCCAAGTATGAATTTTGGCACAATTAATTGCCGAATTTTTTTTCTCAACTCGTTGTGGTTGTAAAGCATTTTCAATCGCTCCAACGTACGCTTCAACACCAACTGCCAACTCTACGTGTGGTATAAACATTTTCATGGCTGGTGTATCTGTTGCAACGGTTGGTTTTCCCATGGCTAAATATTCGTCAATTTTTCTTGGATAATTGCCCACAGTCAATTCATTTACCAATTGTGGATTTATACAGACATCCAAATGTTGTATATATGATGGTAATTGGTCAGGTTTCTTTGAACCTAAAAAATGGACATTGGTCAAAGAGTGCAAGCCACTTTGCTGAAACATCATTTCTTCTGGACCAATTAACACGATTTGCCAATCTTTCTTAGCTTTTGCTATTTGCTCAAGTAAACATATATCTAACCTTTCGCCTGTTAAAAAACCAACATATCCAATACGTGGATAGCTAATCGCACCCAAGTCGGCAGGCTCTTTATAGCTTGCATTAGCTTCATACATATCAGTTTCACACCCTTGACCAATATCTAAACTCAATTGATTGTGATTTCTGCCGTAATCAGCTAAGTATGCTGAATTAGCAAAAACCGCATCTGCCAACTCGATCGTCAATGGTTCAATTCTACGCCCATGAAACTTAAAATATGGATGCTCAATTAAATTGTCTCTTATATAATAAAAGCTCAATAATGGTTGTAAATATTTTTTGGTGAAAAGTCCAGTAAACATTTGACTATCGTTGAGCACAATACAGTTTTCAGTTTTCCAATTCAATTCGTTAATAGCGTTTTTTAGGCTTCTGAAGAACCCTTTACCGTTTCTTCTGTTCAGAAAATCATATATAAAAACATTCGTCAGCCAATTGATTGAATAGGAGATAGTTTTGGGAGTATGCACCCATAAAGTTTCTGATATTTTTATCGTATTTTTGCCAAAACCTAATGCCAATTTCAACCTTTTTCTGCCATGATCTGTTCCAATTTGTTTAAATATTGATTTTATATCAATTGCTGGATTTACATACAAAACAGGTTTTGTTTTGCTAAATTCAACAGCCATGTTTCGAGCATTACTTCCTAAGTTAAGCTCCCACTCTTGTTGAGCAATTACAATGTATGCTTCAAATCTTCTCGACATAGTTTTTTGCTTTTAGTTTTCAAACCTTGTTTGAAGCCCCAAATAAGACTAAGAATAGCTGGTATGGCAATAATATCCCAAGGCATAATTAATGAGTGTTTTGTAATAATTCACCATGTGGTGTATGAATAAATTGTTTGCGGGCTTTACCAATGTGCAGCATAGCTTTCAACATAGAAATTAATGCAATCGGGATTTGTAAAAATGCAAATAATAGTTGCTTATTATACCATTTTGAAGGAATACCCATTAATAATGCAACCGTTAAAGCCACAAATAAGCCTATACTAAAGAATAAAAATTGTGCTGAAAAAAAGAAAGTGAAGATTATCCATAAGCCCAATACAGCAATCAACATCACTCTCGGAAATAGATAGGTTTGAAATACTTTATTGAAAAAAGCAATGTTTCCTCTGAAAAGCTGAAACCAACCTTCAATAAAATACTTTTCAAAAAACTCTACTTGAGTTGCCAACCATCTACTTCTTTGCTTACTAAATACATCTGTTTTAGCAACTTTTTCGTCATAAACATATTGATTGTCTAAAAATGCAACCCGTTTTCTTTGTCTGACAATTCTAAACTCCAGTTCCTTATCTTCGCCTGATGTCTCGCCAATGTCTTCTAAAAGAGAAGTGAATAATTTCCAATCAAAAGCCATTCCACTACCTATTAGGGCCGAAGGAAGACCGACTGCAACATGACCTCGTCGGAAAATATGGTTGTTTATTTCCTCGGTGCAAGCATCCAATTGTGCGAAAGCAGTTTGAGTATTTTTGGCTGTGCGATGCCCTTGAACTACTTCATAGCCTTGTTCAAAAGCATTATTGACAGCGTGTAAGAAACCAGCTGATATGTGATTGTCGGCATCCAGAATGAGTAAAATATCTACTGGCTCGTGGGCAGTTGCTTCGATTCCTTTTTGAAGTGCCTTGCCTTTCGTACTTTTTTCAAAACTAACTTCTACTACTTTAATCGGCAAAGTTTTAAGGATATTTAAAGTAGATTTAGTGAAAGAATCTGCCATAACTACAATTTCGAAAAGTTCTTTGGGGTAATCTTGCTGAATAGCATCCTTGACCGTATCAATGATTACGGAATCTTCTTTGTATGCGGGAATAAAAATTCGTATTTTCCTTAATGATTTTGCTTGGGCAAAGTAAGTCTTTTTGCCAATTTTGCCTGCTATAGAGAAAAACAGTAAATAGCTAACCTGAATTGTCAGATAAGCAAGAATAAAATATTGAATTGAGGTGCTTATATTATGTATCATATTGTTGGAATCAAATCTATTTTTATTTTACCAGTGAATGTGGATGAATGATTTACTGGCTCTTTGTGATGTCGATGTGAAAAATTCCATAATAGAGCCTTCCAAATTGATTTTGCATGTTGCCATTCATTTTTTAATCCATGCTTAAATAAGTGAACCATTGAAGATACCAATATAAAAAATATACTTGCAAACAACCATTTTAAACCAGTGTAGTTGCGGCGAATGTATAAAAATCTATTTCTATAAATATAATAAGTCTTGAATGGTGAATCTTTTCCAGTTGATACAGACTCTTTATGATAGATGTTGGCAGTGCCGATATAATGAACACCGTAACCTGCTTTTTTAAACCTTGCTGCCCAATCTAACTCTTCATAATACAAAAAGAACATTTCACTCATTTGTCCGACTTTTTCAATCAATTTCATAGGTATCATCATTGCAGCACCATTGGGTAAGTCTGTTACTCGGATATCATCATATTGACCTTCATCTTTTTGCAAATAGCCAATATCATAACTTCTACTCGTGAGCGGATGCAAGCCAATAGCTCCTGCGTATTGAATCGTATCAGGCATATAATGATATTTTATTTTTGGACAAGCAATGCCGCATTCAGGATGTTGTTGCAAATGAGCAAGCAATTCTGTAATCAAATTTGGTGTAACTTCGGTGTCATTATTGACAAAAAAAGCAAATTCTCCTTTCGCAAACTTCAAACCAATATTGTTTCCTCCGGCAAAACCAAGATTTTTCGGACAACTAATATGTTTTATGAATGGAAATTCATCTTTTAATCCTACTGACGAATGATTGGGTGAGGAATTATCAACGACAATTACCTCCCAATTAAAATAAGTTAATTTAGCCAATGAACGTAGCATGGCTGCCGTTACCTCAGGAGTATCGTAATTAACTGTGATAATTGAAACTAATGGTTCTCTCATGTGGAAATGGTTTTAGGAGGTGGTGTGTCCCATCTTGGACTTAACCAAATTAATACCCAACTAATATAAACAATAGTTGATGATGGCATTGCATTCATTACTTCGTTACCGTAGCTACATAATAAAATTCCGGTAGCTCCACCACATAATGAAGATAATTGGTTTTTTAATACAGGGTCTCGGGTTCTCCAAATAATACCCGCAGATTTTCCAGTAATATAGAGCATAATTCCAAACCAAAGTATAAACCCAAAAATACCATACATTCCCCAAACTTTTACGTACAAACTATCAGGTGGAATTTGAGAGATAAACTTATCTTGGTTATATTTTACGCCCCACATACCAATAGTGCCAACTCCTGCACCAAAAGGTCGGGTGCTAAGATAATCTTTAAGGACTTTTTGGTTGATAAGCCTTGCTTGTAAAGAAGCGTCATTAGGGTCTAACGAAGTTCTCATTCTTACAATTTGCTGATTACCGCTACCAATTGAGGTAAATTTTAACATTCCTAAAAAACTAAGACCTAATAAGCCACCCAACATTAAAATTCGTACTTGTTTGCTTAAAATCAAGAATGTGAATCCCCCGCCAACCAATGCAGCCATAGCCCCTCTTGTACCTGAGATTAACATACCATAAAAAATAAATGCTCCTGCTACAGCATACCAAATTCGTTTTTTTAGGCTATGCGGGCCTATTGCCAGAATGATACACATGATGGCTAAATGTGCTTGTGAAGCCCCAAATTGTGCAGCTTCGGCGTAGTAGGAGAATACTCGTAGCTTGCCAAACAACATGTGCGTTTTTTTTGCTCCAGCCTCTAACCAACGATTTTCTGCTGCATCGGGGCCTATTACTAGTTGTTTTATACCGTATAATGCTCCAATCAATGACAATAGAATAATGATATTTAAGAAAAAATCAATGTCAGATTTTTTATTCATTAATAAGAAAGCCAGTGGAATTGTTAAAACCCAATATAAAGTTGCCGACCTCATTTCATAAAACCATCCTAAAATACTTGGTCTTTCAGGATTTCCCACTTGTAATATTGTAATGATAAGCCAAACAACTGCCAACCACACTAAATCGTTATTTAGATGTCTATATCTATATTTACTGCTTCTATGAAAAATTATACCCAACCATGTGAGTAACAAAATTCCATCTTGCCCTAAACCAAACTGTGGACCTTCTATATGTTTGCCAAGCGTGGGCATTATGAAACAATAAACAATAAAAGTAAGAAATCCAATACGAGGTTGTAAAAATACAAGCACTAAAAAACCAATAATAAAGGGCATTATTAAAAGTAAAATACCTATTGGCACGCCTTTGGTTGCAATCAGCCAACCAAAGAAAATAGCCATTAACATGGCTGGAATCAACCAGATATTCTTTATCTCATTCCTGTTCGATATGTAAAGTTGATTACTTTCCATTACTATTTTCTGTGTTTTTTCAGTTGTAACGAGGCTTTTTGTGTAAAATAATGTGAATAAACATATACTTCTTTCCAAATATTGCTCTGTTGTAAAACTCCAGTCCTTTCAAGCATCCACCAACCTAATAAAGCACCTGTTAGTGCATTTAAAACAGAAGCAAAGGCGACCCATTCTAAGCGATGAGTAAAATAAATAGCTATAATATCAGCTACAATATTTACAATAGCCATCACAAATACTTTTTGGAAGTTTTTGGCTGGTTTTTGTAAAGCATCTAAGCTAATTCCTGTCATTCTATCGGTTGGTAGCAAGAAGCCATACAGAATAAAAACCCTAAAAATCAAGGTTGTATCGGCATACCGTTGCCCTCCAATTAATAATACCAAATATGGAGCCAAAATAAAAGCAGCTATCAAACCTGGAATATATAAAAGGTAAGCCCAAGAAAGATATTGAATAAAACTATTTTTGAAACCTACGGAATCATTGTTGTTAAATTTTGCAGCCAATTGCGGAAATGCTGTTGTGCTTAAACTTCTCAAAGGAATTTCGAAGAGTTCAGTCAATTTTAAAGGAATGGCATATTGTGCTACTGAGGCAGGGCCCATCGCACCACCAATTAGAAAAGTATCGGCACTTTTCAAAATATTTGTTGTGGCTAAAGTAGCCAATGTATATTTTATTAGATGAAACAAGGCTTTTACCTCTGCCATTGTTTTGAAGCGTACATGTAATGGATTAGTTTTTCGAGCAATCAGCACGCAAACCATTAAAAATGAAGTAAAAACTAAGTGGATGGTGGCAAATTCTTCTAAACTCCCTTTTTTGAAAAAAGCATATATCGCAATAATGAGAGCATTGGCACTTTGTGAAATACGAAGAAATAAAAGAAATTTTAAATCTTGTTTAGCAACGGCTTCTGCTTCGGCAATATGCAACGGGAGCGTAACGATACCAAGCACAGCATACCACCCACAAAAAACTTGAATACTTGGTTGCTTAGAAAAAATACCTAAAAAAAAGAGTAAAATTAGTAAAATTGACGAAGCAAGAACAACAAGCCCACCTAACCAATAAGCACTACCCACTATTTTTAGCTGCTGTGCTCTGTTGTCGGTTGAAACACGCATAACCAAAGCAGACTGGAGTCCACCTGATTTTATCATTTCAAAAAGCACAACCGCCGCCAAATAAATAATGTATTCACCTAAAACAATCGGTTGGGTAAAACGTACCAAAAGCATAAAAGACCCTAACCCAATGATGGCAGGAAGTAATTGACTGGCAAATGCTAATCCTTGAGTGGTGGCTTGACTTTTATTCACGATTTATATTAGCTTATCGGAGTTTTTTTCTGTTTCCAAATTCAAACTTTACTACACGTTTAATAGATGTCCTTAACAAATCTCTTTTCTTAGGCACTTCTCCTATATATTCTTCAGCAAAATCAGTATCTACTCCATTCAAAATAAAGAAGGGATTATTTCCTGTAGTTCTTGAAAATATTGATAGCATCAGTTTGTCTATCTTGCTCCAAACCCTATTAGCTCGGCATAATAAAATAGAATATTGTAACTGTGGAAATAAGCCTGGTTTAATAATAATATTATCTAAAGAGGGAAATTCAATCAAAATAAAATCTTTTATACCAGTATCAATTGTCCTATTTTTCTGTTCTTGGAGTTGCATTTCCAAGTTAAATGGCTTTGAAATTCCAAGTTGCCCATAATTAGTATTGGTTAGTATCAATGGGCTTGAAATCTCAAGTTGTTTATAATTCGTATTACCCAACAATAATTGTTTTTCGACACTATAATTTAATTTTGTGAGTTCTTGTTCTAATAAATTAATAATAGTTGTTTTTCCTTCTCCTTTTTGCGTACTCAGAATACCGACAGTGATAGGTTTTTCATCAGTATTAATTGTGGAGAGAAATTGTTGAAGTAAACGCAGCTTTGCATTTTCCAAGAAATTAGCGTTCTCAGTTAATAATGGATAAATACCCAGCAAAGGAAGGTTAATTGTTTTTCTGGCTCTTAGTGGTTCGAGCAAAGTCTTATTGATAAGTGCATTGGCTAAAACAAAGGCTAAAACCAAAATAAAACCAACCACAAAACCAATTAAAACTTGTATAATTCTTTTGGAAGCATTGGGCTTTAATGGTAAAAAAGGTGGGTCAACAATATTAAGTTTCGAAGTAAGCTCAGTGTTTTGTTGTGTAAGTCTTGCTAAGTTCAATCCGTGTAAAAGTTCCAAGTATTCTTGTTCAGAAACGCCAATTTCTCGCTCAATTTTCTTGAGCATCGCACCCAAAGGAGCAAATTTCCTATACTCTTCTTCAAATTCCTTCTTACGTTTGTCCATTACAGTTAGCTTTGCTTTACTTTGCTCAAAGGCAAGCGTAGTTTTAAGCCATTCATCCAAAATATCTTTCGTTGGAATTCCGCTCGGAGTATTTGATTCCAAGTGCAATTTATCTAAAGAGTTTTTAAGGTTTTTTTCAATTTTATACGTAATATTTTTTAGGCTATCTACCTGTTTTTTATTGCTCGTTCCTGGATTTACTATTTCAGATAATGCTATTTTATTATAAACATCCGATAGTTTTTCTCTTTCTCTTATTATATCTGACCCATATAAAGATTGATTGATCCGTCCTTTTATGTTCTCATTTACTTTATCTAATGATGACAACGATGACATTTTATCCATTTCTAAATTATGGTTCAAGGCATATAAGTCTTCTTTTTCGCCAGCAACAGCCTTGGTTTGCTCATAATAATTGATGATTTCGTTCTTTTTATTAAAATCAAGGAATATCTGTTCAGAAGAATCAAGCTTAGCAAAGGCTTTTTTTGTTTCAGTTTCAAAATATTTTACAACAGATTCGGTCTGACCCTCTCTTAGCAATCGGTGTTTTTGCATGAAAGATTGCTCTAAAAGCTCAAGGGTACGTTTACAGATATAAGGATCGCTGTTCTCGTAAGAAATTTTTATTAAATCACTATTACTTATACGAGACGACTTAATGTTCTTTAGAGCTTCAACAGAATAGTACGGATTGGTTGAACTAATGATTTTATAAATTAGATTGTTTTCACTTTTTCCCATGAAATTGAGTATTGATTCACGGGTTTCTGCTACTGTTTGTTTAACCAGTATTTTTTTTGTTTCAGCAGGAATTAACTTACTCAAGTCGTCGTAGGCATCCCAAGTAATTAATAAGGGGTCGTGTTGTTTCATAAAGAGGTGTTCGGCAAGCAAATCAATTGCTACATCTTGCTTGGTTTCTCTCGAATCTATCAATGACAATAAGTTATCAAAGGCATTGCTGGTAGCATAAAAATCGGCCTTGTTGCTCCCGTTTAAGCTATATCCTGAGGCAATTCCTGTATAAATAGTCGATTCTGATAAATATACTTTTTTTTCATTTCGGGTAAAATAATAGATAGCCGTGGCTAAAATCATAGGGATTAATATTAGCCATTTAAGATTTCTGTAAAGTAATTTTAAGAAATGCAAAAAACTCATTTTATTTGTTTTAATAAGGTTGATAAACTAATACCTGTATAGGCATCCAGCTGCATCAAACTGGTTTGAAATCTATTCAAATAAGTTTCGTATTCTATTTTTGATTTATTAAAAATATCCAAAACTCTTGCTACTTGTTCGACATTTACCTGGTTTTGTAAGAAATCCTTCTCAATCATCTTATAATTTACCTGAGCCGATTGCTTATTACTACTACTAATGAACATTAACCTTTGCGATAATTTTAGTTCTTGGTAAAGTCTAATTACCTCTTGTTTTATATAAAGGTCTGAATTGCCTTTTTCTGCCAATGCCATTTCTATTTGAGATTCGCCCGATTTGATAAGGTGCTTTCGGTTAATTATTTGAGTAAGAGGCAGTTGTAAGCCAACCCCTACATTGTAGAATCCTGTTTGTGTGGTTGTAAAATTATTTGGTCTGCTTACATCCGACACGGCACTAACTGCCGAATAATTTGTTCCATAATGGTAGCTTGATAAAAATGAAAGACTATTGTAAATAGCATTTTTTTCAATTTTCAAACTTGTAGAAGCTAAATCAATACTGGCTTTAATTCGGCGGACTTCGGGCGAGAATTTTTGAGCAGAATTGATTAATACAGGCAGAAGCTGGTCAGAAGACAAAGCCTTTGACAATAGCGAATCTGTAGATATACTCTGGCAATTAGCTTTAACTGATATTAGACCTAAGCCTGCCCAAATAGCGATTGCGATATTATATTTTTTGTACCAATTCATAATACAATATTGTGATGAATATTTAGTTGAAAGGAATAAACTGCGAGCTTTCTTCAAAGGGAAAGTTGAAAATAAACGCCTAAAAAGAGCTTAAAATCTAAATAATAGAAGTATGAAGTGGCTAAATTAGGTTATATTGTAAAACTTCAAAAACCATGCCTTTTTTGATTGGAAGATTTATATAAATGAAAATATTTTAGATAGCCAAAACTTCAGGGCTTCTTCCTTTGTAGATATTCAACATCTTTTCGGCAGTTTTTTGCCATGTAAACATATTTGGACGTAAGTACCCTAACGCTATTTTTTCATTTCGAAGAGCATCGTTTTTGTAAGCAATTGTCATTGCATTTGTTATTTCTTTAATCGAAAATGGATTAACCAAAAATGCGGCATCCCCAGCCACTTCTGGCATTGCCGAAATATTTGAAGTAACCACGGGTGTTCCAAAAGTCATAGCCTCTAAAATAGGTAAGCCAAAACCTTCTCGAAGGGAGGGATATAAAAAAACTTTGGCTTCAGCATACAATGTCAACAAAACATTTTCGGCAACAAACCCAGCAAAAACAAAGCGATTGAGGTACGAAATTTTACCAATTTCGTACAAAATATCGGCTACAAATGATGGTTTTATCCCAGTAATAACTAATTTAACTTCAGCATTAATTTCCGCAAATGCCACGAATGCCTTCACAGTATTGTTTACATTTTTGCGAGGTTCCACATTCCCCAAAAACAAAAAGAAATCACTATCTAAGCTCAACTGTTTTCGTACTTTATAGATTGTTTCGATGCTTGGTTTAATACCAAAACGCCCACTTACGCCATTATGTACCACCGTTATTTCATCATTGCTCAAATCTAATGACTTACTGATATTATTCTTTTCAACTTCCGAAATTGTAACGATACTTTTGCATTTTCGAACAACCTTAGGTACTAACCATTTTCGATATAAATTTCCAAATTTTTGATAATTTGAAGAAGTGTTTTTTTCTGTAGTTTTCTCCATAAATATAACATCATGCAGTGTAAGAATCAAAGGCGTGGACATAAACATCGGACTCGTATTACTTGTGCAATGTAAGACTTCAACGCCGTATTTTTGGGCGTAAATAGGTAACATAATTTGTTCCCAAAAAACATAGTTTTTGCCTGGTACTTCAATGATATGAAAATTACTCGTTTCGTTTAAGCAAGTGTTGTCAGAGTCAGATTTTACAAAAATGAAATATTCATTTTGCGTATCCAAAATTTGTAAAGCACGAATCAATTCCAAGGCAACAATGTCCATTCCATGCTTGTGTGAGCGAAAAAGTCGCTGTGCTTCAATACCAATTTTCATTTTTGGTGGGATTAAATAAGTTGATTCAAACGATTTAACTCATCTTTGATAATCGTTTTTGCCTGATTTATCTCTACCGTTAAATTATTATATTTTACCAACAATTCATTTTCATCAGGATTTTCCTTAGTAAATATCTCAAATTCTTGAATTTTTGGATGTAAATAAGTAAGTCCAACCATCGAAAAAGATGGTTTAATTTGATGAGTCATATCACTAACTTGCTTGTAGTTTTTGCTATTAATTTTTCCTAAAATTTCTTCCCAAATTGGAATGTTGTCGTCTAAGAAAGATTCAAATATTATTTGCACGATAGTTAAATCGTTTCCATAAATTTCATTAAGATAGTCGGTATTGAGCAATGGATTAAATGCGAACATACGGGTTGTTTTTAACAATTAATTAGCAAAAATTGTATAAAAGACAAAAACTGTACCATCAAGCTTATATTTAAAATTATTATATTGGTTTAAATAGAATAAAAGTAATAGTGTAAGTAAAAAGGTGGGATGGATGACCTTTATTATTCTATTTTATCTTATTATTGTGGTACTATTTAAATATATTTTAAGATAAAAATATGAAAAAGTCTTTTTTGTTTATAGTTCTTACCTTTTTGTTCTTTCAATTGGTTTCGGCTCAAACATTTACTGTAAGCCTTAACAAACGTTATCTACTTAAAGATGGTAAGCCTTTTATGTGGATTGGAGATACGGCTTGGGAGCTTTTTCATAGACTTGATAGGGAAGAAGCTACTTTTTATTTGAGTAAACGTGCCTCGCAAGGGTTCACCCTAATTCAGGCAGTAGCTTTAGCTGAAATGGATGGCTTAGATTCACCCAATGCTTATGGAGAAAAACCACTAATAAACAATAACCCAACCAAACCTAATGAGGCTTATTTTAAGCATGTGGATTTTATTATTGATAAAGCCGCTGAATATGATTTGGTAATTGGACTTTTACCGACTTGGGGAGATAAAATTAGTAAAGAACGTTGGGGTAAAGGGCCTGAGATTTTCAATGTTGAAAACGCCAAAATATTTGGAAAATGGATGGGAGATAGATACAAAAACCGCAAAAATATTATTTGGATTTTGGGTGGCGACCGTAACCCTCGTAAAGAAACAACTGATACTGAAATTTGGCGGGCAATGGCAGCAGGAGTTGCTGAAGCTACTGGTGGAAATGAAAAAAATATGATGACTTTTCACCCTCAACCTAACAATGAAGGAGCAAGTGAATGGTTTCATAATGACGATTGGTTAGATTTTAATATGTTTCAGACTGGTCATTGCCGTGACGCATCAGTGTATGATAAAATTAAAGCCTCGTATGACCGTACGCCCACAAAACCAACCATCGACGGCGAACCAATTTACGAAGATCATCCCGTTTGTTTTAATGCCAATGAGTTTGGTACAACCAATGCCTATGATGTACGAAAATCGCTCTATTTAGACCTTTTTGCGGGAGCATTTGGCTGTACTTATGGCTGTCACGATATTTGGCAGATGTATTCACCCAAACATGAATCCGTAAATGGGCCACATGTTTATTGGCAACAGGCATTAGATTTGCCAGCAGCTAAACAGATAAAATTTATCAAAAAGCTAATGGAATCTCGACCAATATTAGATAGGATTCCAGACCAGACTTTAATAGTTGACAATAACCTATCGGCCTACGAACGGGTTCAGGCTACCAGAGGGAATGACTATGCTTTTATTTATACTGCTTTAGGCAAACCAATGACTGTAAATCTTGGTAAAATAACTGGTTTCCAACTTTCAGCTTCCTGGTTCAATCCACGAAATGGTGAAATGAAAGATGCCGGAAAACTTGAAAATAAAGGCACAAAGCAGTTTACACCTCCAACTTCAGGTTATGGGCAAGACTGGGTTTTAGTGCTTGATGATGCTTCAAAGAACTGAATTATAAAAAATAGCTTAAAGTATAGCCTAAAAAAAATTAACCAAAAGGCCTTTGTTTCTTTATGAAACAAAGGCCTTTTGGTTATTGTTGATTTCTATTTTTAATTTTCACAACCTCTAATTTCGGCTTTAAAAATAGATCCAGATTGAAAACCTGGGGTTAATAGTATAGCGTTGCCCGCTTGATAAATTACATTGGCAGGCGAAGTAACCTTATTGCTTGCATTGATGATATTGGCTGCTTTCTTAGTGCTGTTACCCGTTAAATCATTTGTTGGACTAACCAAGTTTCGAGTTAAAGGATTGATAGTCAGCAAACTAATTGTTGGATTTCCTGCCAAAGCTTGGTTAGAAGAAGCAACCCGAATCAAGTAGTTTGAGCCTTCTGGCGTATTGAGAGGTATTGTTGCATTAACTGTTCCTGCGATATTTGTAGTGCCAATAATTACAGGATTTTCAAAACTTCCATTGGCATTAGAAAGCTGTGCTTGGAATTGATTACCACCATTAAATGTACCAGTAGTTGAGAAGTTGACCGTTACATTATTTCCTGCACAGAACTCTGTTCCCGTAATTGAGGGCATTGAAATTGTTGCCAAATTACCAACAACAGTAAATGTTGTAACGACCGGTCCGTAGGTAATTCCACCGCCTTTATTGTCTTGAGCATAACCAGTTACTGTAAGAGAATAATTGCCAGGGATGAAGTTCCGACCATAAAAACTTGGTCCTGTATTATCAAAAAGTGCATTAGGTGCTGCGTTTTGCAAGATATTCCAATTCAATTCTGGCCCTTGAATATTCATCTCAAAACTTTCAATCATTACATTTGGACATAGCGAAGGTGTAACTAGTATTGAAACTTGTTCAGTAATTTGGTTGATGACCATTCCGTTGGTAAGCGGGAACAGAGATTGATATGGATTTCCTGCTTTAACATAGAAATAATCAACGATTCGGCTTGGGTCGCAAGGGTCAATTCCATTAATTATAACATTGGTTGTCGCAGTTGCCGTACAACCATTGGCTGTGACTGTAACTGTATAAGTACCAGCATTGACTGATAATGAATTATTAATTGTAGGATTGGAAATTATACTAATAAAACTATTAGGTCCCGTCCAACTATATCCAGTTCCACCTGTGGCATTCAATGCTATAGCTTGACCCACCGTGTAAGGGCCAGTATTAGAAGCTGTTGGGTTTAAAGTATTTAATATAACATTGGTTGAAGCCGTGGCTGAACAGCCATTAGCATTCGTAACAGTTACAAAATAATTACCTAAAACAGTGATTGTTGCATTTGGAATACTTGGGTTTTGGTCGGTAGAAGTGAAACCATTTGGACCAGTCCAACTATAACTTGTTCCTCCCGAAGCATTAAGCATCAAAGTATTTGTCTGACAAATAGGGGAGTTGCTACCAATAGTTGGTATTGGTAACGGATTTACATTTACACTAACGGTAGCCGTACTTGAACATCCTGTTGTTGTATTTAAGGCAGTTAGCGTGTATGCAGTTGTATTAATTGGACTAACTGACACTGTTTGTCCACTCAAATTACCTGGATTCCAAGTATACGAGTTGGCTACACAAGTTGCTGTGATTTGTCCTCTAACCTCTCCACTTGGGAAGGTTGATGTATGAATATTTGAATAGATATTTCCATTCAATAAGTTGGCTACTTGTCCAGATGCAAGAGTTGCATTGTATGTATAAGCCCCAGCTATTGTTGTAGGGAAACCAGCACTCAAAAAGTCAATAATTACAGATCCATTTGAGCCACTTGCTGCATTGTGTAGATGAGCACCCGATACAGCATTTGATAGACCATTATAATTAATATTTACTATAATTTGGTTTGTTATACTATTGAAAGTGCCTGTTAAAGTCCCAGATGCTGAGGTAGCAACTGACGGTACTTGTTGAGAACCCGAAAGTGTAGCATTAAGAGAATATAAGTTACAAATAGCGGTCAACGAAATACTATTGCTCACACAAATTGTTTGATCACTACCTGCAGTCACAATAGGCGTTGAATTAATTATTAGTCCAGTAACGGCCGAA
>NZ_JAYWCU010000163.1:0-4601 GCF_043780375.1 Emticicia sp.
GCGAGAAGTAAAGATTGGGGCCTTTCAAATGGTTGGAATAAAAAAGAGCATCACGACGGACTCGAAGAATGGTACAAATATTTAATTGACGAAACCTCAAAAGCTGGTTTTACAAATTTGATTTGTTTTTCAGGAAATCGTGAGAAAGAACTCGACGATGAAGACGGCTTGAAGACTTGTGCTAAAGGCTTGAAAAAAATCATGAATTATGCCGAAAAGAAAAAAGTAACCATCGTAATGGAGTTGCTCAATAGCAAAATCGACCATAAAGATTATATGTGTGATCATACAGATTGGGGTGTAGAACTCTGCAAAAAGATAGATTCTGATAGTTTTAAGCTACTTTACGATATTTATCACATGCAAATTATGGAGGGTGACATTATTCGCACGATTCGTGATAATAACAAATACATTGCTCATTATCACACTGGGGGTGTACCAGGCCGACATGAGATTGATGAAACACAAGAAATTTATTACCCGTCAATCATGAGTGCAATTGCCGAAACTGGCTTTAAGGGTTTTGTAGCCCAAGAATTTATTCCTGCCCGTGCCGACAAATTGGCTTCGCTAAAACAAGGTGTTGACATTTGTGATATTTAAGCGTTCCTTAGTATTTTCTAATTATCAAAATAAGCTATAAATCTAAAGGGAATTATCGCATAGAAAGCATTTATCCCAACAGTGTAAAACCAGTTTCTGCTACAAGTGTTGGTGCAGTTTTTGGTAATAAATTGTTGATTGGGACGGTTTTTGAAAGTAAAATTTTGCTGGGTCAAATGAAAAAATAACGGCTTCCTATATTTTCTTATAAGAAGCTTCTCAACAAATCTACACTTTTCTGAACACCAGTTTTTGGGTCTTCTTTTCCTTCAAATTCAATAGAAATATAGCCTTGATAATTTACTTTTTTCAGTATATCAACAATGCGTTTGTAGTCCAAATCAAGCGAATACCACTCTCCACCGCCATAATAGGTTTTGGCTTGAACAAAGCTTGTTTGTGGAGCAATTTTCTCTAATTTATCATAAGGATTTTCCAAAAAATTACCCGTATCCATCAATAAACCTAACCACGGCGAATCAATGGCATTTTTGATACGCAGCATTCCTTCGGGTGTAGAACCAAGACCCCAATGATTTTCGAGAGCCAGCAAAATGCCACATTCTTCGGCTTTTTTCATACATTGCTCAATACTATCAATGCACCATTTGAATGCTTCATCTTCGGTATAGCCAGCAATAGCAGGCTCGATGCCACGTTTTGCCATAAAATCATCAAAGGATTTGATTGTTCCCCAGCGACCAGTATTTAAACGCATACATGGAATGCCCATTTTATACGCCAATTCGATGCAATGATTCGTATGGTCAATGTGTTCTTTCAAGACAGCTTTATCGGGCGAAACAAATCCTTGATGAATCGAAAGGCAAGTCATTGCAATTCCATTTACAAAGGCGTGTTTTTTGAGTTTTTGTAGATAGGCGTTGTCTTCGCTTTCCATTTGTCGGTGCAGTACGTCGATACCATCTAAACCCATTTTAGCAGCTTCATCAATGACTTTTTCTATCGGAAATTTGTCACCCTTAAAGTGCCAATACGAATAACTCGACACACTTAATTTGATTCTACTTGCGGTTTTTATTAGAGGTTGTTGAACTTCAGTGAAAGTTGGCGTAACCAAAGCAGCCGTACTTAAAGTTGCATTTTTCAAGAATGAGCGTCGAGTATTATTCATAGTGTTTTAGAGATATTTAGTTAGGGGAGACGTGATATGAGAACTAAAAAAATGAGTTTACTGTCATTTCTCGAATTTCATATTCCAAATTTCGCATTTTTAAATTAGTTTACAGTAAACAACGCATTTCCAAAAATCAATTTTCCTGAATACCAAAAGCCTCTGAAAAGAGGATCATCACCCATGTAAATAATTTTTCCTTTGCCTAACTCTTGCACGCCGAAAATCAAAGTGTTCTTCATTTTTTCTTTGGCATTTTTCCCTACAAACCCCGTTACATAATTATTATCTTTTAAGTAACCAACATTCCAGCCCTCTTTCAGATAATCATAATTATAAGGATCACGCACGAGCGAATAATAAACCCCTTCAGTGCCATAGCCAAGCGGATGTGTTTTATCTAATTCTACCTTATAAATTGCTCCTGGAATTTGATCCATAATTGCCTCACGCTCACGGGTGCCATAAACTTTAAGTTCGATTTTATCGCTTGGGGTAGCTTCTTTTTTACGTTTGAGAGCGTAACCATCTTTGTCAGCAAAATAACTTGTTGCACCTTCCATGGCAATTAGTTTACCGCCATTTTGAATCCATTTTTTGAGTGCATCGCCATTACCTAAGATTTTGTCATAGCTTCCGTCAGCCAAAATTATAACATCCAATTGGTCAAGTGGTACTCGTGAAAACGTATTTCCTTCAATAACTGTTATCGGATAATTGATTTGCTGTTCGAAAAAATGCCAAACTTCGCCAAATGCAGTAGGCGTTACTCCATCGCCTGCCACCAGAGCCACACGTGGGTTTTTAAGCACATTAACCGAACCCGAACCAAAATCATTTCCACTCGAAACCATTCCTGAGGTTGTAGCTAAAAGGTTGATATTGAATTCTTTAGCTGCCGACTGAATGGTCTTGTCGAAATTATCTCCCATTCTTTCATTATTGGTCCGGGTGATAACTAATGAGCCAGCATCAAATTTTCTTCCGTCCATTTCAAATGGGTTTTCATTAAATCTAACCTTAATTCCTGCCGCCAATATTTTTGATAAAAACTTCACATCTTCAAACGATTTCCATGCAGATACGTATGCATAAGGTTTTCCTTCAAAATTATGCGAAAAATTACTTGATAGTTTTGCATTTCCAACTGATACTTTTTCTTTGGTAGCAAAAGCCTTTAAACCATAACCGTATGCCAACGACCAAGTGGTAAGGTCATACGTAACCGAATCTTCGAGAGCTGTTTTTGGTTCAAAGAGGATTTTTACGAGTGTTCCTTTTGGTTGAAAAGTGCTGATTATCAAGTCATTAACTTCTATTTTAAAACTTTCATCTTTCAAACTTTGGTAGCCAAATCCTGTTGAAGACGATTCTTTTGCTGCGAAACCATAGCTAATTTGGAGTTTATCCAAAAGACCAGTCAAAGCCTGTACTTTTGCTTCGTCGCCTTTAGTTTTCATCACGAATGATTTATAAACGCCATAGCCGTTAGCGGTTTTATCGGTAAAAAACTTAGTAAATTCATCCACTGTTTTATCGGCTCGGCTCGAAATAGCCTCCAACGAACCCATGCTGGTAGCAAAATGATGAGAGATACGTTGCGAAAGTGTGAGAGTATCGCTATCTTCTTTGGCAATTTGCAAACCCGCACGTCCACCACCACCTTGTTCATAAGTCATACCAATTGCTCCATTGTAAGACGGGTAAGTATCTCCATAACTTGGATAAAGCAAATCGTAATTTTCTTTAGAGAAATAAAGCCAGTAATTTTTGTCGAAATATTTTTTATTGAATTCTCCAAGCGTTTGTTGGAATTCACGTTGCCATTTGGTCAAATCTTCATGATAAGGTTTTGCTGATGGGGCAAAATAATAAGGTGTATTTACTCCCATTTCGTGAAAATCGGCATGTAGGTGCGGCATCCATTGGTTATATAATTTTACTCGTTGCTGCGTAATTTCTTGTGTTTGCCAAGCCCAGTCACGGTTTGGGTCAAAAATATAATGCGAAAAGCGTCCACCGGGCCATGGTTCATTGTGTTCGATAGCAAAAGGAGTAGCATTTCCGCCTTGATTTGACACTCGATTGTACCATTGAGCATATCTATCTCGTCCATCGGGATTAATGCAAGGGTCAATGATTACGACCGTATTTTTCAAGAATGCTTGTGTGGTAATATTATTTTTATTCAACAATTCATATAGAACTTGCATCACTGCCTCCGAACTTACTGCCTCATTGCCATGTACGTTATAGCTCAACCAAGCAATTGCAGGAACTTTTGCCGTAGCTTTTCCTTCCAAAAGTCCTATGTTTTTAAGATTATTGGTGCGAATCTCTTCGATTCTTGCCAAATTTTCGGGCGAAGCAATTACTGCTACCATCAAAGGGCGACCTTCAAAAGTGCTGCCATAGTCTATTGTTTTTACTTGAGTAGGGTTTTGCAAAGCTATATATCGCACGTAATCAACGATTCGGTGATGGAAGCTAAATTTTGCACCGAGTTTATAACCAAGAAATTCTTCGGGTGTTTTGGTGATTTGTGCAGATAAACTCAATAAGTTGTGACAGAGAAATAAGGTTGTAATGATTCTTCTCATTATGGTAAGGACTTTTTTTGAAGTGTACAATAAACAATTTCCAAAGATATAATTTTTCGATGAAAACTCAGTTTGAAATCTGCTTGAAACAAGAAACTTTAAAATATTTTACTTTTTTTTGGTGGTGGTATTGCGGAATAAAAAAAATGTCGTACTTTTGCACCACCAAATAACAAAACAGACGATAAATGGAACCAGCCGGCCCTATCGTCTAGCGGTTAGGACAAGTCCCTTTCACGGATTAAACCGGGGTTCGATTC